>NZ_JBFRNC010000034.1:0-16171 GCF_041470825.1 Vibrio sp. 10N.261.55.A10
CTTCGTAATCTTGCCCTGAGTATGGTCTGACTCTATCCTATTGTCCATACTATCTAAATATGCTGACTACCTAGAGTGAAGAAAGAAAATGTGTCGGGCCTTTTCCTAACCATTAGTTTATGTATTGTAAAAATAGATTGCCGATGTAGTTCACTCATCGAAGTGAACACACAATGGGGCATAAATGAGCTATAGCTTCCCCTAAATTAACAATTCAGAGATAACTAAACGTATGGAAAGTCGCTTAACGTAGCATCCAGTATTGACGGTGCAGATCAGTTTAAAACTAGCTCATTTATCGCCAGTGAGCATACCGAAGAAGATCTGTCTCGACTCTGGCGTGTTGTCTCTATGAGTTTCGTATTTTACATGCGCGTTTGCATCAACTGCTTTTGATAGCTTGATGCTCCATAGTGCTTTCATTTGATTTGGTACAATTGAATATCGGACATCGATAATACGCAGCTCGTCTGTTGGGTCCTGAGCGATATAACCATTTGAAAACCAGCGGAAACGTTCTATGTCTTTGGCTTGTTGAGAGTCCGGGTCAAGCCAAGGTAAATCCCTGCTAACATTCAGCTTCGCAATCGACTCTCCGGGATACGTGCTTACCGATGTGCCAACCCGCACTGCGTCTACATGGTAATGAGCCTCTGTTTCGTACACCACTTTCCAAACCAAGATATTCGCAAAGCTTGGTTTTGCCTCTAATCGAATCGGTGTGTGTTGCCTTTCTTGCGCTAATTGCCACCCAATCGCCTCTGCCCTGTCTCGCTGAATCATCCCTAATGTTGGATAAATTAGCGCCCAAGTAAACGCAACACGCGCTAGCCAAGGCGCTCGTTTTAACGTCGCAAACACAAGCAACACTAGAATGGGAAGCGTATAAACAGGATCGATGATTGATATGGTATTCCAAGAAAAACGCGCGTTGGTGAAAGGCCAAAGTAACTGCGTGCCATAGGTGGTACAAGCGTCTAACAGTGCATGAGTACCATAGCCCAGAGCACAAAACAGCCAACTTTGTTTGAAAGAAAGCCCACGTTTTTTTGCAATCAGGTGATGCAGAACCAAAGCGCAGATCAAACTGCCAATGGGAATAAAGAAGAGTGAATGGGTAAATTGTCGATGAAATTCCAAAGCCAACAAAGGGTCACTTTGAGACTTAATCAGTGCATCCAAATCTGGTGCTAACCCGGAGAGCAGCCCTAATACCCCAGCAACAACCAAATGTTGTTTTTTGCTGGCAGATTGTGACAAAGAAACGCCTAACACGCCCTGCGTTAAAGGATCCATAAATCACTCATTGATAGCATTCCGTTGAATCAAACAAAATACATTTAGCTATAGCGGTGAACTGTTCATAACTAAACGGTTTTATCAATATACTCATGTACATAGTTGTATAAGCATAGACCGATAAACAAAAAAAGAGCAGTTATGAAACTGCCCTTTTCTAATTATTGGTGGTTGATCAATTTATTCGTTTTTGTTCTGTATATTCACACTTGAACGATCTTTTATTAACGAGCAACCATGCTTGCTGCGATAACCACCAGCAGTACTGAGAAGATTTTCTTAATCGTTGGAACCGGTAAATGGTTGGTGGCTTTTGCGCCTAACGGAGCCGTAAACCAAGACGTGCACACAATACCCAACAGCGCAGGCAGATAAACAAAGCCAGCAAAGCCATCTGATAGAGCAAAGTGGCTGCTGCCTGAACTGATGTAACCTATCGAGCCAAACAACGCGATCACAATGCCACAAGCCGAGGCACAACCGATGGCCTTTTTCATACCGACAGAGAAGAACGTTAATAGCGGAACCAGCAATGCTCCGCCACCAATACCTATCATGGCAGATAAGCCACCCGTAATGGTTGTCAGCACAGTGAGCACACCTTTGTTCGGCAGTTTTCGTTCCTTAGGCGCATCATTTTTGCTGCTTAAGAACATCTTGATCGCAATAAGAACCACACTCACAGCAAACACAATACGAACGACTTTTTCCGGTAACAACGCCGCCATAAAACCACTAACCAATGCACCCAGAGCAACACCGAGCATGATCCAAGGCGCCAGATCCCAAGGCACTTTGCCATTCTTGTGGTGAGCGAGTGCAGAAGATGTTGAAGTGAACAGTATCGATGCCAACGAGGTAGCAATCGCCGCGACAACAACTTGGTCGGATGGTAGAACTTCTAAATACAGTAAAATGCTGCTTAACACAGGAACAATGATCAGCCCTCCGCCAATACCTAACAAACCGGCTAGAAACCCAACACCACTGCCCAGTAACGCACAGTAGAAAATCAACAACAGCAATTCACTCATTTCATCCATCTCTTAATTAAATTAATCGTCTTAAATAACACACTATTAATGCGGTTATATTTCCATCAAGCTAATTAATATAACTGACACCGACTAAAATATTCAAACAGAATAGATCATGAATATTCCTCATGTTGAATGTGAAGTAATACCATTGTTAATGGTCAACCTATCAACGTATAAAAACCTTAAGCGATTAACTTTATACGACATTAATTCTACTAAGCATTAATTTCAGACAGCATAGCCTTCGATTCTTAATCCGGTCACAAGCAAAAAATAAAAGCCGTTTTAATACTAAAGACCGAGAGAATCAGAAAAAAATTGGGATACCAAATCAGCATGAATAAAGAATTTAATTTTACGATTAAGAGCATTAGCCTCGACGAAAACTACCAGCCTGCAGACAGCACGCGTATCACTACCAACTTTGCTAACCTGGCTCGCGGTGACAGCCGTCAAGCGAACTTACGCAATGCACTACAAATGATCGATAACAGTTTCAACGCGTTAGCGCACTGGGATAACCCTAAGGGCGACCGCTACTCTGTTGAGCTTGAAATCATTTCTGTTGATATGGATATTGAAAGCAACGGCGAAGCATTCCCTTCAATTGAAGTGCTGAAAACCAATATTGTAGACCGTAAAACTAACGAGCGTATTGAAGGCATTATCGGAAATAACTTCTCTTCTTATGTTCGAGATTATGACTTTAGCGTACGTCTATTGGATCATAATAAAGGCCAAGATAAATTCAGCATTCCAGAAGATTTTGGTGACTTACACGGTAAGCTTTTTAAATATTTCGTTAACTCTGACGCTTACAAAAAGAACTTTAATAAACGACCTGTTATTTGCTTAAGCGTGTCAGATAATAAAACCTATTACCGCACTGAAAACCAACACCCAGTATTAGGTTTTGAATACCAACCGAATGAGTCTTCTTTAACTGAACAATATTTCAAAAAGATGGGCTTACAGGTTCGTTATTTCATGCCGCCTAACAGTGTTGCACCTTTGGCCTTCTATTTCTTTGGTGATCTGCTGAACGATTACTCTAACCTAGAGCTTATCAGCACCATCAGTACCATGGGTACGTTCCAGAAAATCTACCGACCTGAGATTTACAACGCGAACGCGGTTGCGGGTAACTGTTACCAACCAAACTTGAAAAACTTGGATCACTCGCTGACTCAAATCGTGTACGACCGTGAAGAACGAAGCCAGCTAGCTGTTGAACAAGGTAAATTCGCAGAAGAGAAGTTCATTAAGCCATACCAATCAGTTCTAGAGAACTGGTCGGCAAATTACGCACTTTAATCGTCTATTGCGCTCTCAAACCACCCAAGGATAGGCAATATTATTATGAAAACACTATTACCGACTTCAACAGCGGGCAGCTTGCCGAAACCGTCTTGGCTTGCACAACCAGAGACGCTTTGGTCGCCATGGAAACTTCAAGGCGATGAACTCACAGACGGCAAACAAGATGCGCTGCGTGTCTCTCTGCACGAGCAACAGCAAGCAGGCATTGATATTGTGAGTGACGGCGAACAAACACGTCAACACTTTGTAACGACCTTCATTGAACACCTGAATGGCGTTGATTTTGAAAAGCGTGAAACCGTTAAAATCCGCGACCGTTACGATGCGAGTGTACCGACGGTTGTAGGCCCAGTTTCTCGTCAGAAATCTGTGTTTGTTGAAGATGCGAAGTTCTTACGTCAGCAAACCGACCAACCGATCAAATGGGCTCTGCCGGGGCCTATGACCATGATTGATACACTTTATGATGCGCATTACCAAAGCCGTGAAAAACTGGCGTGGGAATTTGCAAAGATCCTCAACGAAGAAGCCAAAGAACTTGAAGCGGCAGGCGTGGATATTATTCAGTTCGATGAACCTGCGTTTAACGTGTTTTTTGATGAAGTGAACAATTGGGGCATCGCTTGTTTGGAAAGAGCCATTGAAGGGCTTAAGTGCGAAACAGCAGTCCATATTTGTTATGGCTACGGCATTAAAGCGAATACGGATTGGAAAAAGACATTAGGCACCGAGTGGCGCCAATACGAAGAAGTCTTCCCTAAGCTGCAGCAATCGAATATCGACATTATCTCTTTAGAGTGTCACAACTCTCATGTACCTCTTGAGCTGCTTGAGCTCGTACGAGGCAAGAAAGTAATGGTCGGTGCGATTGATGTTGCAACCGATTCGATTGAAACACCGGAAGAAGTGGCTAGCACTCTACGTGAAACACTTAAGTACGTTGATGCCGACAAGCTCTACCCTTGCACCAACTGCGGCATGGCTCCCCTGCCTCGCGAGATAGCCTCAGCGAAGCTTAATGCGCTCAGTGCTGGCGCAGAGATCGTTCGTAAAGAGCTTTCAGCGTAACGCTTTCCTAAAGAACAAAAACTATGCCTTTAAGCCTAAGTATCATATTGATGCTTAGGCTTTTTGTTATGTGAGTTAATGAGCTTTACGCGCTGCTTACCAGGTTTTATCTAGGTCTTGAGCATATAAAGAGATCGCTCGTTGGTACTCTTTAATCGCATCGCTATTCGTCGTGGAAACTAAAAGCTCAAGTAACAGCGATGTCGCTTCTTTATGGCGACCTAGTTCGACACGCTAACATACGGCTCCATTCTTCTTTGCTCATTGCGCCTTTAGAAAGGTAAATATTGTGTTTCTGCATTGCACCTTTCGTGTATGAAAGCTTGATGAATGAGCCAATTTCAAACGGAAGAAAGCTACGCTGTAAAGTCACATCACAAGCAACGCCATTTAAACGTACATGACCGTTCGTGATTTCAAACGAGCTATCGCGAAGCTTCCACCACAACATTAGAATTTTTATTAATGGAGGAACACAAATTATCAGCCCTATGGTTAGCAGCGATGAACGATCACCATCTAATATCCAATAGGCAAGACCTAATGCAATAACAATAAACAGCAACTCTGAAAATAAGTACTTAACAAAATTTAGTTGGATACGGTTATCCATGACACTCTCTCAATGATGACCCTAAAGGCAGCTCCATTTCAACGAGCCCTTTCACTTCAGACAACTGAGTAAAACCTTTTGATTGATAAAGCTTAATGGCGGGGTTCTCACTGAACACGCGCAACACTAACTGAGCCGATGCTTGATTGTTCGCATGTTCAATAGCCAAATCGAGACACTTAGAGCCAAAACCTTGACCTTGACAGTCAGCTAATATCTGCAAGTCCCTAAGAAACGTTGTACCACTAGCGTAACTGAAGCGAACAATACCAATACGGCGATCCCCCACATAAATTTCATAGTTATCCAGCTTATCCCAGCTGCGTAAAAACTGGCTATGACCCCAAGCGATTCCACGAGCTTGATAGTAACTCGCCATATTCGTTTTGGTGATCGATTCAGCGAACTTAGGCTCTGAACCTTTGACCAACCTTACTTCCATATTGTGTCCTTTGTTTTCAAATCACATCTGAGTACGGCATAGCAAAATGCCGCATATATTGAATCATTTTTAGGTACATACTGGTTTCACTTCCTTCCATTGTGTATCCCATTCTTCGCCTAACAAATTAGAAAGTTTTTCACAGTCGTATAGATAGCGAAGACTATCTTTACAGTACGAAGTAAGTATTTCAGTTAACTGACCAGACGCTTTTTCGTTGTCTTTGAGTTTTCCGTACATCATCAAACCAGTCCTAAAGGTGTCTTGATCGAGGTCAGAAGCTTGCTTCGATAACATCCCAAAGGAAATAGCGTTAATAGACAGGGCTAATGCAATCGCATCGCCTTCATCTCCCTCTAATTCACAAGCACTATAACGAGCTAACAAGTTCGATGTTTTAATTAATGGGGCAAGGTCTTTTGTATTGGCATATTTATAGGTTTCAAAACCTTGCCGCACCGCAGCTTTATGACTGTCTTTGATGCTCACAACATAGTCTGTCAAAACATGTAAGCTCGCATATGCGCCTAGCCCGAAAGCCACAATGAACACGGCGATTAATCTGATCACTTATCTCTCCTAAAAGAACCTTATGCTGGTCAATTTTAAACGGTGTCTTGTAGTAACAGCCCTACTTGCCATCGACCTTTTCTAGAAACCAACTTCCTTGGCACGGTCCATTGGTTAAGTACCATCGGCCATCAAATCTATTGCCACTGCCATGTGCGGAAAAGCGATAATCCCATTGCCGATGTTTAGCATATAAACGTAAGTCGCCGCTTTCCTTCACCCAACCCTCTAACGATGTTCCATTGTAGGTAAGCCTTAGAGTAGCCCTACCCTCACGAATAGTTCCGGTGATGGTTGTACGTTCACACATATTATTGCCAGTGGTGTTAATACGGCGGCCTAGCCACTCACCGTCGAAATCGGTAGAAGGAACAAATTGGGGACTATCAGGAAGTTTAGGAAACGACTCGGAATTACTGGACCCGAACCACTGGAGTTCACGACCAACGAGGAAGAAGACGACAAAGCCGATTGATATCGCTATCACAAATCCCTTTTTCATTAGCCTCTTCCTAATCCGCTGACCTTAAGAAAAGAACCCTAACATAATGAAAAGTAATAACTTACCATCAATTTAATTAATTTTGATATATTCAACAAATTGCATTCAAATGTTGAATATAGAGAAAGCGGCATCGTACAAAAATGCCGCGTATTAAGAATCAATGATGTGCAGTGCCGAAAGCTCTGCACAGAAAAACCCTAACCTTCCAAGGCATTGCGCCAATACTGAACGGTTTTATCCGACACCAACCCTGTCTCGGTCGCCGCTGATACTAAAAAGTCACATAACCGAGCCGCAACCTCTTCATTACCCAACAAGTACAAACTGCGAATGGCTCGCGTTAACCTTAGCTGGTTATGGTCATGATTCTTTAACCATACGTGATTAGCCGGGCTAAGTGGTAACGATGAAGATATTTCACTCCCGTTTCGCTGCATACCCCAAAACTCAAGCATCAGGTCAAGCACTTGTAGATGAGCTGTGCGGAGCGCTTCTGAATTAGCAAAAAGCACCTTATCTTCTTGAGTAACCAACGGGGCATGTTGATTAAACTTAGTCCCCTCATCTATTGGGAAGAACACTTGAATGTACTTATGGTCATGCTCCAACCAAAAATGATTGTAAGCCAATAACTGTTCTATATTTCGACCAAATTTATCCGGCGCTTCACCAGATATAAAGCGAGCAATCTCACTCATTTTAAAATCCTACTGACTATAAACCCCCACTTGTGGGCGAATGCATTATTACGCAGTAAGCCGTGAAAAGCCTAGTCCTTTACGTTGTAAGTACCGATTTGGCTTAGAACTCCACGTCCCACGCGTTAGGAATCACTTTTGAATAATTTCGACTTACTTTTCTAACAAACGACACGGGAACTCTGCGACACATTTTAGCTCTGCTGTATGTTCAGGGAATCGTTCCTGAAGAAAACACAATGCATCCGTTGGCGTTGGCGTAGCGTATGAGTTTTAGACTAAAGCCAGCAACCAGTGTGTTAATAACTGAGTACCAAAACCTGAACGACTAAAAGAGGTAGGTAAAATAAGCAGCGAAAGATTACATCTTTCAAAGAAAAACCCTTCAGAAAGCGTCCTTCGGTGCATAGAATTTCAAGCGACTTACACTAGTGAATAATGTAAGTCGCTAACATAAGAGGCTAACGCAAGCGTCTCAACACAACCTGCTGGTCGAGCTCATTCTGATAGTCCGTGTAATCAAGCCCTTGATCAAATATGTACTCAGTGACAAGAGTACGAATGCACTCAACCAATGTGCTTGCTTGCCAAGGCTTTTCAAAGTAACGGTCGATGCCTGCTGCATTAATCGCATTGATGGTATCGGTATGAGTGGCCTGCCCCGTAAGAAGAATTTTCTTTGTATTCGGAAAGCGGCTGTCATGGAACACTTCAGTGAGTAACTCCACCCCCGTTTTCCCTGGCATCACATGATCAGACACGATGACGGTAATGTGTTCGCCTTCTGCGTCAAGTTCATCAATGAGATCAAGCACTTCTTGCGCTGATTCACAATCTTCAATATTCAGCCAACTCGCCAGCGGCTCTAAATCTTGTACCACTGCGCTCAGTACTTCTCTCTGGTCATCGACACAGATTAAATTAAGCTTCTCCATGTTCACCCTCTACTGGTAACTTGATTCTAAATACAGTTTTAGAAGCATCACTTTTCACAATGATACTTCCGCCATAACCCGCCACAATCCGCTTAACTACTGATAAACCCAAGCCCAATCCAAACGATAAACCACCTTTTTTAGTGGTGAAGTTGGGCTGAAATATCTTTCTACGAGTCCCCTCGTCTATCTCAGGGCCGTTATTCGTAATCGTAACTAATATTCTTTTCTTACTTAATCTGGTTTGAATCTCTATTGCGGCATCGTCTGAATTCGACATTGCATCACAAGCATTCTTTACAATGTTGACCCAAATCTGAACGAGCTCTGTTTTCGAGCCTTTAAAAGTCGGCAAATCTGCAGGGCTCAATCGCACAGATACTCTACGCAACTCACTTTGTAACAACGATAAGGCATGGTTAATGGAGTCATTAATATCAACCGCTTCTTCGGTGTCAATATCAACTCTGCCAAGTTGTTTAACCGATTTTACGATGCCCACAGTGTGTCTAGATGCCAAACGTAAATCATGTAAATCACAGCCCATCTGCCAAAAACGAATCGCTTGTTCTGGGTTTTTCAGCCAATGTTTTGAAATAACGTCTGTTGCAGATAACGCGTCAATTGGAATCGCCTTTGCAAGAGAGCGAGCAATGTTTTTGTCTAAACCATATTTTCTTTCAAATTGTCGCCCACGTGTTCGTGCTTCTGACGACGACGTTTTCTGACCATGCATTAACCCAAAATCGAAAAATTGACTGGCTTCTGGATGCACTTCTTCAAGCAGATCCATGATGACCGTTTCAAGTCGACCAGATTTACTATTTACGACACCAATAGCGTTGTTAAGCTCATGAGCAATCCCTGCAGCCAATTGACCCAAGGTCGTCATTTGCTCAGCAGTATGTAACTTCTCTAGCGCTTTTTGTTTCGCTATCGCTTCTTGTGTTGCGCGGCGTTGACGACGCGACAACTCATTGACAATTACAGGTGTGAACTGTGCGGTAAGAGGACCAAATTTACGTTCATCTTCTGCAGGCGTGTCTTTATCGATCCACGCTAACTCAACATCGGTTTTAGCAACAACCGTTGAAGATGCTGTCCAATTACCTGAAAAGAAGCTATGAACGCCTATAAAAGCCCCACTACCCGCGCTAAATACTCGCACTTGCGGTGTATTCGCATCGGTATAAAACCCTTCCAGTTCTCCACTAAACACATAATATAAACGAGTGTTTAACGCTGATTGTTCAATAATGGTGTTACCGGCACAGCACGTCACCCGACGTTCTGTTTGGTTAAAATAGCGCTCGATCAGTGCTTCTAGCTTTTGTTGATACACGTATCGTTATCCTATGTGACCAATTGAATGTAGCACCCACACCATAACAAAACTCAGTAGCACACCAACCACACCCAAAATAATACCGATTCTGGCCATTTGATTACTTTGCACATGACCAGTGGCATGAGCCAACGCATTCGGTGGCGTACTGATTGGCAGCGACATACCTAATGAAGCGGCAAAAGTCACAACCAAAATTAACGTTAGCTCACCGCCTAGTGGCGTGAGTGAAGCCATAGACGAACCTAATGCCGCCATAATTGGCATTAACAAGTTAGCCGTTGCGGTATGAGACATAAAGTTTGCCATTACCAAACACAAGAACGCCGCTCCGAACAACACCACATAGGGTGAGTAGCTATCAAACGGAATACTGTGTACCACGAGCTTTGCTAAGCCAGTTTTATCGAGCGCTAAACCAAGCGCAATACCACCTGATACAAGCCACAATACGTCCCAAGAAATTTTCTTCAGGTCTTCTTTATTGATGATCCCTGTGAGTGAGAACACAGCGACAGGAATCAGAGCGACGGTGTAAGAGTTCATGCCATGGCTTGAACCCATTAACCAAAGAATGATGGTCAGCGCAAAAGTGACGTACACCGCAATGGCTTTAGGCGTTTTAAGGAATTTACCTTTGATGCTTAGCTCGATTTTCTTTTGGTCAGCTTTGTACATAAAGCCTATTAAAAACCACGCTAACGCCATCATAATCACAACAAACGGCACACCAAATGCCATCCATTCACCGAACGTAATGAGGTTATCGCCAACTAAATATTTAAGTGCGATAGCGTTCGGAGGGGTACCGATCGGGGTACCAATGCCACCGATGTTAGCGGCAACCGGGATACAAAGCGCAAACGCTACACGACCGGGGTCTTTCGGACCAAACACAGCCAGTACCGGCGTTAAAATAGAGAGCATCATTGCCGTTGTTGCCGTGTTAGACATAAACATCGAAAAGATACCAGTGATCAACATTAAGCCGAGCATCACAAACTTTGGGTCTTGTCCAAATGGCTTCAACAACACGCGAGCTAAGTTTACGTCTAATCGATATTTAGTGGCGGCCATTGCTAAGAAGAAACCACCCAAAAACAGCATGATGATTGGGCTAGCGAATGTCGCCATGATATCGCTGTATTTTAACAGCTCACCAAAATGTTCTTCCCCATGCTCAAACCTTAAAAAGATCAGCCCTTTATCCGACAACATCAATAATTGCAGAACGATAATAACAACAGACGTCGCGTAAATAGGGATAGGCTCGAACACCCAGCACAATGCCGCTAACAAAAAGATCGCAATAACGCGTTGTTGAATAATCGTAAGGCCTTCAAATGGAAACGCTGATAGCGGCATGACGAGGATAATGAAAGGAATTAAAATAGGGATAATGTATTTAATATAGGGGCGCATAGCACAAAAACTCTTCCTGAGATAACAACTACTTAGAAATTAGATTTACAGTTCTAATTTAGATCCGACAACGAATTATCGAACTCTCGCCACTATCTCACTCTCGGCTAGATCAATGATTATGTGATCACGATATCCCCTTTTTCGATTCTGTGCGCTACCTCTACGTTTGTATGCCATTTATTGTTGCAATTAAATTCAGGAGAGTGGTTTCTGCGTTTCTATTCATAATCCGTTCCGGTTATTCTAGGTACTGTCAGAACAGATCAGTCGCTTAAGTCATGTCCATAAATTGAGGACCGCTTCTGAGTAACCTCTCAAATATATGAGTTAGACTTACTCGGATTGTGCGTGGTTTTGCATTTCCTTTTGCCGTAAGTTTATTTTCAAGCTCGCTTAGTAGAGCATGGAAGAAATAATAAAAAGATACCTATTCTCCCCCGAAAACAGTTCTACACAACACAACTTTCGACCGGCTAATAACATGACTATTGTTACATCTAAAAAACGTCCTACCGTTGGCATTGTGCTGCCTATGCTCAGTGGCTTCTACATGGGCGAGCTAAATGCAACCCTTAGAAGGCTTGCGAAAAACCATAAAGTCAATCTGATCTTCATCCGCTCGGGTGAGCGAAGAGATTTTAAACTTCCTATATATTTTAATCATCTCGATGCCCTTGTGGTCGTTCTCCATGCAGCGACAGTAAAGTTGATCGAAGAAGCTATAAACGCAAACATTCCAGTCATTTCTATTGGAGCAAGCTATGCGCCGCTGCCCGTTGAGCAGTATTATAGTGTGCAAAGCGATGGTGTCACTAAGCTCTATGAATGGTTACAAAGTCAAGGACACGAAGAAATCGGCTTTTGTGGCGATCTCACTGTTAATGATATCAGGTCTCGCTTCAAAGCGTATCAACGCACGGTGATTGATCATAAAGGCTCATTCAACCAACGCCATTTCTTCCGCGTGTCGAATTGTTCTCTATCTGGGGGACGAGAAGCCGCAATAGAATTTATACAGCGTAAATCCAAATGCACTGCGGTTATCTTCGCAACTGACCACAATGCTGTAGGTATGATGGAGCAACTGTCTCACAGCAATATCTCGGTACCTGACGATGTCGCCATCGTAGGCATTGATAATATTTTCGTCGGTCAACAATTCAATCCCAAGTTAACAACAGTAGACCAACAGCTTGAGCTTCTAGCGACGCAAGTATTTCACCGCGTGTTGGAACGTATTTCTGGGAAGCCTTTTAATAATGCCAATAATAGTGTCCCGCAAAAGCTCATCGTTCATCAGTCTTGCGGTAACACAAACCCAGATCTCGAACATAAAGAAGATATCAACTCAACTCGCCAAATCCTCTTAAATGTGCAAGGGCGTTCTCCCGCTGAGATATTCGAAAATTTCTATTCACAAGCACAAGGAGGTTTTGACTCAATTAGAGATGCTCAAAGCCTTTACGGAAACAATCTTGACTGGGCCTGTCTCGCTGAGTGTAATTCGGAGCAATACACTATTAGGAAATGGGTAGAAAAAGGCATGACTCAGCCAACTACCCTACCGCAACAAACAGATATTCAAGACGATATTCGCAATTTCCCATTTTTCGAACGCTATGATCATTTCGTTGCTTCCATTCTTCCTATCAACTCAGGGCAAGAAGATCACTGGAAGCTCGTCGCTGTTGTTGATTCATTGCAAGATCACCAAGATATCGGTACACAATCGGTATTCAACAATTATTTAGATATGCTCGCACTGTTCATCGAGCGCGACGAGCTTATCAATACAAGTAACAATCGTCAGAAGAACTCCCAACAGTTGTTGCAACAGCTCAAAGTAGTATCTAACAGCTCAAACGATGGTATCTGGGATTGGGACTTACTAACCAATACTCTTGTCTGGAACAGTCGGTTAACCAAAATGATTGGCTGTCAAGATACCTTTTCTGATCGTAAGTTAGGATGTGACCATCTGTTCCAATATATACACTCAGAAGACTTAGAACTTCTCGAGTCCGCCATTCATAACCACTTAAACGAAGAAGTACCGTTCAAATGTGAATTCAGGATGAAGACGCAACATCGCGGATATATCTGGGTTCATGCCAATGGCTCAGCGGTTCATAATGCAGAAGGGCAGGCTGTGCGCTTCATTGGCTCAATGACGGATGTAACTCAAGAGCGAGAAGATGCGGAAAAGATTCAACACATGGCGTATTATGATGCGCTTACTGGCATCGCTAATCGCCGGAAAATAATGGAAAGCATCGCGCAACACATTGTGAATCGACCTAACCAAAAACGCGCGGTCATGTTGATGGATCTTAACCGTTTTAAGATTATCAACGACTCTTTTGGTCATCACGTCGGTGATGCACTTCTTTGCCACGTGACCAAACATATTCAGAACGTGCTATCAAGTGAACACCTTGTCGCACGTTTGGGAGGTGACGAATTCTTGTTTTTGTGTAATGTCAGTTCCGAAGCAGACATCAACGCACTCGCCACGCAGATTTTAAATGCCGTTCAAAACCCATTGATCGTTGATGATATTGAGATTATCAGCCAAGGAAGCCTAGGCATCGCTATGTATCCTTATGATGGCGTAAGTGCCGAAGAATTAATTAAGCAGGCCGACATTGCCATGTATCAAGCTAAAAAGCTGGGAGGACAAAGCTATCTCAACTTTCAAAGGTCAATGGCAAAAGAGACGGAAAACATAATCGAAATAGAGCACCAACTCAGTCGTGCCATCGCTCAACAAGAAATAAAGGTGCACTACCAACCTCAATATTGTGGGCAAGATGAAAAGATTACTGCTGTTGAAGCACTAGCAAGATGGGAATCTCCAACATTGGGGGATGTCCCTCCTGACCAGTTTATCGAGGTTGCTGAATCAGCTGGCCTAATCAGCAAGCTTGGTGAATGTATCATTCATCGAGTTTGTAAGGATGTTGAAGGATCTGAATGGCTACAAACCATGAGCCATATTTCCATTAATATCAGTGCAAAACAGCTGATACAGCCTCACTTCGCTCAAGAAATCATTCGAACTATTCGCCAATACCAGCTTCCTTTGACGTTATTCTGTATTGAGATAACCGAGTCAGCAGCAATTGTCGATTACGAGTTATGCATAAACTCACTTAAAGAACTACACGATGTAGGAATTTCTATCTCTCTTGACGATTTTGGCACGGGATTCTCTTCTCTATCTTTACTAAAGCAACTTCCACTAAGTGAAGTAAAGATCGACCGTTCATTTATCTCTGACATAACTCAAGGGCAGACCAACTTAGACTTCGTCAACACTATGATCATGATGGGTAAAAGCTTGGGCTATCGTGTTGTAGCTGAAGGGGTGGAAACTGCTGATCATAACCAACGCCTAAACGGACTGGGGATAGATCTGCTGCAAGGTTATTACTTCAGTAAACCTCGACCATTAAGTGAACTGGAATCAGAAGTGGCTATCAAATTGACTAGAGCTTAACCGTGGCACAACGGCATTATTTAAAAGTAATGCCATTCTTATTCACGCTTTGCGTTAACTTTACTGCCTATTGGCAGGTTAACGGAATAAAAATGAGCGTAAACAGTAGATGACATAAAGGTCGTTTAGAACCACAGATAGACCTCGTTGAGATGCCTTATCTGGACTACGACAAACAGACGTACTACCCCAATCAGACAGTTATCTTCTGGCCTCGCTACCGCTGGGGCGCAGGCGGGAATGCTGTCGCATCGTTTGCACCAGTCACGATTTCGCCAACAGAGTAAGTCGTTTCTTATTGAGTTAGGGCTTAATTGCTAGGCCCTAACCCTTCATTATTGAAGCTAAGTAAAACACAAGAGGCCTACTCAGAACCTAATTACAGGGAGTAATCAAACACGATAATGTCGTCTAGCAACGGACGAAACACATCTTTCAGCGCATCATGCTCTGGGTGCGGAAGGTAATTCTGACGGCCTTGTTCATCGGCGAATGTCATTAACACTGAGTGGGTATAACCTTGATTCTTGTTTTCAGGGCTGTCATTTAGCCCCCACTCGACTGAAGTGACCCCTTCAACTTTGTTTGGCATCGCTTCGAACAACATCTTTAGTTTTTGAACCTCTGAAGCCTCAGCGTTTTCTTTAAACTTAATCAGTAAAATGTGACGAATCATTCCCGTTTCTTTTCGAGTCATTCCTAGTCCTTTCGAGCGTTCGCTTACTGGTTTGTCATGCTTAACCAACACCGAGTCGCGTTCTTAAATTAGAGAACAACAAAATGCCACACGTTACACAACATGCCAAGGCTAGATCGCTAGAGTTTATAAAATACTCCACAACCCAATAACGAAAAATGCTGCACCCGAGGGCCCAGCATTTCTCATGACAATGGTAAGCTGGATCGTTTGGTCTTGATCAACGTTCTTTTGGAATTTTATTCCGCCATTAGCGGCGTCATTTCTTCCTTCAAGCACTGGATCAGATTCAACACGCTCAGCCTTTACTTGATTGCCTTCGCTTCTCATCATATCGAGAGTACTCGCATAAGTACCGTCAGCCGCGAAAGCCGTGTTCATAGACAAAGCCATCAATCCAAGTGCGATTAACTTGTTCATACATCACCTCGTTGTATTTCTAATTCTTTGTTCGTTTGGTATCTGTGTTTTTGTTGGAGTAACTTTAACAATCGAACATGAACCATAGATGTGAGCTATGTGATGAGCTGCCGCCGCTCGCAAAAAGACGCACCTTTGAATCAGTGGTTATTCCAAATGTTGAAGTCTACCCTGAAAAACAAACAAGCGTAGTTCAGCTTTTAACGGGTTAACTACTTAAAGGCTTAACTGCCTAACTCCCCTACCATCCAAAAAAAGAAAAGGCTCCCGAGGGAGTAATGCCGATCAGTTAAAG
>NZ_JBFRNC010000035.1:0-96885 GCF_041470825.1 Vibrio sp. 10N.261.55.A10
CGCTAATCCGCGATGAACCTAAAAAAAGGCTTAGCGCAATGCTAAACCTTAGTTTTTACAAGGAATTAGTTTTCCGAGGGTTGGTCTTGTAAGAGACGAATCTTACAAGACACTCAATCCCCTATTCGTCATCAAGCGGAACCAGCTTGGTATTACCACCGTGTGCTTTCTCACGCTTACGTTGCACGAATGCGTAGAAGCCAGGGATTAGGAACGTACCCGCCAGTAACACACATAACAGGCCGCCGATCAGTGAAATACCCAAAGAGTTCTGACTCACGTGACCTGCGCCCGCAGCAAAGATAAGCGGGAAGATACCTAAGATGAACGACCAAGACGTCATGTTCACAGCACGGAAACGTAAAGTACCGCCCTTCACCGCCGCATCTTCAATCGGTGCGTCTTTCTCTTCACGCTCTACCTTTGCGAATTCCACAATCAAGATTGCGTTCTTCGCGGCCAAGGCTATCAAGAGAACCAAACCTATTTGTGCATAAAGGTTCAGCGGAGTGCCCGTTAGATTCAATGCCAAGAAGGAGCCTAAGGTTGCGACAGGTACCACGAGGATAATCGCAATCGGAATTGTCCAACTCTCGTATTGAGCCACCATAAACAGGTAGATGAAGATCAGAGCCAGTGCGAAAGCAAAGATCGCTTGGTTACCTGCTAGTACTTCTTGGTAAGCCATGCCTGTCCATTCGTACTGATACCCCTGAGGCAATACTTCTGCAGCTACGCGTTCCATTGCCGCAATCGCATCACCACTTGAGTAACCTTCTGCAGGTTGACCTTGAATCACGGCACTGCGGTACATGTTGTAACGCCATGCTACATCTGGTTCAAAGATCTGGTCGTAAGTCACCAATGTGCTTAACGGGATCATCTCGCCATTAGACGAACGAACGTGGAATCGTTGTAGGTCGTCCATGCTGCTACGGTGTTCACTGTCAGCTTGCATGGTTACGCGGAAGTTCTTACCAAACATGGTGAAGTCGTTCACGTACAACGAACCAAGGTTACCTTGTAGTGTTTGGAAAATTTCCGACAACGGAATACCTAATTGCTGCGCTTTCTCACGGTCAATGTCGACATAGTAGTGCGGTACATTGGCACGGAAGGTACTGAATGTATGTGAAATCTCGGGCTGTTTAGCGGCCTCTGCAATCACGTCATTCATAACCATCGCTAGATCAGTTCGGCTACGACCTAATGTATCTTCAAGAACGAATTCAAAACCAGACGCTGCACCCATACCCGGTACTGCTGGAGGCCCCATCGCAAACACGACAGCTTGAGGAAGTTCAGTCGCAGCACGACCATTAATACGCTGTGAGATAGCCTGAGCAGAGTGTTGACCATCCAGTGCATTACGCATGTCCCAATCGTGAAGCTTGATGAACATTGACGCACCATTCGACGCAGAAGCGCCCGTCATAAATGCGTAGCCGTTAACCAGTGTTACGCCATCAACACCCGGCTCTTGTTCAACCATTTCAAGCAGCTGCTTAGTCACTTCTTCGGTTCGAGACAAGGATGCCGCGTCAGGAAGCTGAACGTTAACCAGCAAAATGCCTTTATCTTCTTGAGGTACAAACGCCGTAGACGTTGTCTTCGCAAAATAAGTCACAGCCGCCAAAGCCACAAAGAAGAAAGTGAACAGCAGAACGCCTTTCTTAACTAAGAAGCCAGCCACTTGACCGTATTTGTTAGTAACAGACTCTAGACCACGGTTAAATGCTTGGTACCAACGCGCCGTGTTACCACCACCCTGCTTAAGAACCAGTGAACACAATGCAGGTGATAGCGTTAATGCGTTAATTGAAGAGATAACAACCGCGATACAGATAGTCAGAGCGAACTGACGGTACATGATGCCAGTAATACCAGGAAGCATTGCAACAGGGATGAATACCGCAAGTAGAACCAAGGTCGACGTAATGATCGGCCCCGTTACTTCTTTCATCGCAATAAGCGTGGCTTTACGCGGTGAAATGGTTGGGTCTTTAGCCATTGTGGTATCAACGTTCTCGATAACCAAGATCGCATCATCTACTACGATACCAATCGCTAGTATCAAACCAAACAGGGTTACCGTGTTGATGGTGAAACCCGTCATCTGCATGATGGCAAACGTACCAATCAAAGATACCGGAATCGCAACTACAGGAATCAAGGTTGCACGCGCACTACCCAAGAACAGGTACGTTACCGCAATAACCAGCAAGATGGCTTCGATTAAGGTCTTTACTACCCCTTTGATCGACTCAGCAACAAACAGTGTAGTGTCGTAACTTGCTTCATACGCCACGCCTTCTGGGAAGTTCTTGCTTAAGTTTTCCAGCATCGCCATCACAGCTTTGCCACTTTCCAGCGCGTTAGCGTCTGATTGAAGTGACAGCGTTACGATCGACGCATCTTGACCACGGTATTTACCATTACCGTCGTAGAACTTTTTACCAAGCTCAACACGTGCAATGTCTTTTAAGTAAACCGTTGAACCGTCTTGAGTTGCACGAAGAACAACATTTTCAAACTCATCAGCTGTTTCTAATCGGCCTTTTGTTACCAAGTTGAACTGCACTTCTTGTGCGTTGTTATAAGGTGCAGCACCAATACGGCCTGCAGCAACTTGAACGTTCTGCTCTGCCAACGCGCGATTCACGTCTGAAGTGGTGATATTGAGGTTAGCCATTTTCTCAGGATCTAACCAAACACGCATCGCGTATTCACCACCACCCAACACGTTAACTTCACTGATGCCCTTCACACGAGCCAGTTGGTCTTTAATGTTTAGGTTAACGTAGTTGATCAAGAATTGATCGTCGTACTCACCGTTTGGCGAATAGAAGTTCAATACCATCAAAAGGTCTGGTGAACGCTTTTTAACGGTGACACCCACCATTCGAACTTCTTGCGGAAGCTTCGATTCGATTTGAGCAACTCGGTTCTGAACGTTGACCTGAGCCATATCTGGGTCAGTACCAACATCAAAGGTCACATTAAGGTTGTATGAACCATCGTTAGCGCTTTTAGAAGACATGTAGATCATATCTTCAACGCCGTTAACCGACGTTTCTATGGGGTCGGCTATCGCCTGTTCCACCACTTCAGCACTTGCGCCCGTGTAGAATGCCGACACACTGACCGACGGTGGACTAATTTTTGGATATTCAGCCACTGGCAAGATAGCGAGAGAAATCGCACCCGCCAGCGTTAAGATTATGGATATAACAAGGGCGAACTTAGGCCTTTGAATAAAGAAACGACTTAACATAAATAGTCCCCTTACTCAGCTTGTTCAGCAGAAGCTTGAATACGAACAGACATACCATTGCGTACACGCTGTAGGCCTTGAGTGATGACTGCGTCGTTTTTCTCTAATCCAGAATGAACAATCACACCACCTTCAACCTGACGACCCATTTCGATGTTTCTGCGCTCAGCAACGGGTTCGGCTTCTCCTTCAACTAATACCATCACGAAGTCGCCTTCGAGGTCGGTTTGCACTGCACGACGAGGAATAGTCACAACATCAATAGGTTGTTTTTCACGTAGATCAACGCGAACGTGTTGGCCTGGAAGTAGTTGCTGATTCGGGTTATCAGCAATCGCACGCATCGCGATCGTACCAGTATTAAGGTTGATACGGTTGCCCAAGAAGTCAAGCTGACCTAGATGTTCGAACGCTTCACCGTTCTCAAGCATGATCTGAACTTCAACACCTGCAGAGTCGCTGCTGCCATCGCCTTCGATGCGGTCCATACCCAGCTCAATACGCTCACGCTCACTGATGCTGAACGATGCATGGATTGGGTCTAGGCTAACCAAAGTTGTCAGAACACCTGAAGACGGTGAAACTAGGTCACCTTTACTTACTTTAGTGTCACTGATTCTTCCAGAGAAAGGCGCGATAATTTTGGTGTGAGAAAGTTGGACATTCGCGGCGTTTAACTGAGCTTGGCTTGCTTCTAACTGTGCTTGAGAACCTAATAGGTTTGCCGTTAATGCATCAAATTCAGATTGAGAAATACTGCCTTTCGGAAGTAGGTTTTTACCACGGTTAAAATCAAGCTCGGCTTTCTTAAGGTTCGCGTTTGCTTGAGCAACAGCCGCTTTCGCGCTTGCTACTTCTGCTTCAAATGATGAAGGCTCAATTG
Organism: Vibrio sp. 10N.261.55.A10; assembly: GCF_041470825.1. Classification (NCBI taxonomy): domain Bacteria; kingdom Pseudomonadati; phylum Pseudomonadota; class Gammaproteobacteria; order Vibrionales; family Vibrionaceae; genus Vibrio; species Vibrio sp. 10N.261.55.A10. Next base: position 4,158 of record NZ_JBFRNC010000035.1, read on the forward strand.
AGTAAAGCAATTGCCCCTTCTCGACCATTTGGCCTTCTTTGAAATGGCGGCTTTGCAGGTAGCCAGAAACTTGTGCAGTAATTGCCGTGTCTTCAACGGCTTCAATACGACCGATGTACGACTTACTTTGTTGGTGAGAAACGACGCTAACATCCTGTACAGCTACGAGAGGTAAAGGCGCTTGCTTGGCATTTTGAGCATCTTGCCCACATCCAGCAAGAATAAGAGAGCTTGCAAGAGCCGTAAGGATTAACTTTTTACGCATGGTTATACCGTCACTTATGAGAAATTGAACAGCATAAAAGTTACGTAACACAATTGCTTCAAATGTCCGAGGAATATCAATTATAACTGGCCAAAGTGTATCAATATGTTAATTGAAACCAAGTGCTTATAAAGTGATTACAAACACGCTACAATTCCTAAGTAAATCAATCTCTCAGCTTTTGTTCTCTATGGATATTGTCTAACATAATGTATTGTCAGACAGATAAGCATTCACATTTAATTGTTAAGGAATTCTCATGATTTCAAAATGGGCTAAACGTTTCTATCAAATGGCGGAATTGGTCGGTTCTTGGAGTAAAGATCCTTCAACTCAAGTCGGCGCCGTAATCACTAAGCACAACCGCATTGTTTCTGTTGGTTTTAATGGCTACCCACATGGCGTGTCTGATAGTGCGGATACTGATGACAGAGAGATGAAGTACCTCAAGACACTTCACGCTGAAGAAAATGCGATCTTATTCGCCAAGCGTGATTTGGACAGCTGTGAAATCTGGGTGACTCACTTCCCTTGCCCAAACTGCGCAGCGAAAATCATCCAAACCGGTATTTCTGCGGTTCACTGCCCAGAGCAAAGTGAAGACTTTCTTTCTCGCTGGGGAGACAAAATCAAAGTGAGCCAAGATATGTTTGAACAAGCAGGCGTAAAAGTCGATTGGTTGCCACTGGCTGACCTAGATTAAACGAACAGATAGTTAGAACAAAAAAGCCGAGAGTCGATATTATCGCTCTCGGCTTTCTTTTGTTTGGGGCTCAGCGGACTGCAGGATTAAGCACTGACAGGAAATGCTTCAGCGTATGCTTCCATGAAATCTTTACGAATCTCTTGCTCTAGATGAACCGCCTTCTCGGTTGGACAGAAAATCATAAAATGGACTTCTTGCTCACCTGTCGAACTGCTTGTGATATGGATGTGAGGCTCAGAACCCGGAAGGTCAACACCAGCGTGCTTTTCGATCACACCGTTGTAACGGCGAGCAACATCGATAAACTCTTCGCAATGCTCTTCAATTTTCACAATAAGACCCGGCACCATAGGGTATAGGTTTACAAAGTCTTTCACCGTCACAACAAAGTTATGGTAAACATAGCGCTTCATGAAGTTGAGGTTCTTTACCGGATAAGTGAAGAACATGCTATTGGGTAGCGTGGCAGTCTTGCCAGTGAAATGATATTGCCCATGATACAAATCTATTTCTTGAATCACAGTCGCCATCAAATTGTGCTCAATCACCTCACCGCTGATTTTACCCACCTCAATCCAGTCACCAATTCTAAATGAACGAGAACTCGCACGCTGAATAGAACCTGTGAAGCACAATATGATCTCTTTAGATGCGACGACTATAGCAACCGCTATGGCCGTAACTGACAGTGCAAACTCACTGATTTCGGATTTCCACAACACAAATAACGTCACAACAATAATCGCGAATGTGCCGTTTTTGGTTCGTGACATCCAGTTACGTTGGTCTTCGCTAAGGAAAGCAACATCACCTCTTATTTGAGACAAGGTGATTCGGCGAATGATCAAAATAATAGTGATAATCAACGCACTAAAAATAAACTTATGAGCGAGTAGGAAATCTATTACTTGCCACACTTTTTCCATTACTTAATCCTTAGCATTACAACAGTTAGCTTTACAACGATTAGCTTTACAAGAAAGCCGCTAATATCAGAGCTATGAAAAAGCGCTCAACTCCGGAGCGCTCGTGTTCATTCTGGTACTAGCCTAGCTAAGGCTATCATTTTATCTGGGCAGAAGTAATAAATTGGCCAAAAGTTTCACACCAAATCACAACGGTATTAAATCGATTAAGATCAATATCTTCAGGCAGCTCAACCATAAAACGGTCGAATGTTTTCACATCTCCAACTCTGAGTAACTCGTTCTTACTGTCATTAAAAGCTTGTTCGGTTTCAATAAACTTAGGCGAGAGGTAGATCTTGTAGTCTGGTCCCGGCGCCAGTTCGCCCTCAAAAGCAATCGCACTTTCAGATACAGAGACGATGCCTTCTCCCCAATGCAAGAAATCACTGTCTTCTCGGTCTTTGGTAAACTCACCTGTGTAGATAGCCTGCTGACTGATCGCTTCGACGGAACTTGAGGAAGGAGAATCAGGCTCAATCAAAATAGGTAGCGCATAAACACCAAGCCCAAAACCAAAAGCACCCACGGCTAAGTGGGTGCAAAGTAAAACTAACTTTTTCATCGCGTACTCCCTTATGCTTAAAAAGAGTATTATTGAATACTCTTAAAAATACAAAGAGATATAACGCTTTGATATCCTATCTTTGGTAATGAGTCGCCGTACGCTGAGACAATTCGACAATCACTTTTACCGCTTGCTCCATGCCTTGAATGGTAATGAACTCATGAATACCGTGGAAGTTATAGCCGCCAGTGAAGATATTCGGACATGGTAGCCCCATGAAAGATAAGCGAGCGCCGTCTGTACCGCCTCGGATCGGTTTGATCATTGGCTCAACATCGCACTCGATCATCGCTTGCTTCGCTAATTCAATAATATGTTGATGCGGTTCAACCATCTCTTTCATGTTGAAGTAGCTATCGGTTATCACCAGCTCAACACGGCCTTTCTCAAGGCGCTCATTCAGCTCATCGACTTTCTGCTGCATGAATGCTTTACGCGCTTCTACACCCTCACGTTCAAAATCACGGATGATGTATCCCAGTTCAGAGCGAGCCACACCCATTTCCGCCGACTTCAGGTGGTAAAAACCTTCATAACCTTCTGTGCACTCGGGTGTTTCTTGTGCTGGCATCATCAATTGAAATTGCGCTGCAATGTTCATCGAGTTCACCATTTTACCTTTTGCGGTGCCCGGGTGAACGTTCACGCCATGACAGATAACATCGGCGCTCGTGGCATTGAAGTTCTCAAATTCCAACTCCCCTACTGGGCCACCATCGATGGTGTACGCCCACTCGGCGCCAAATTTTTCAACGTCAAACAGGTTCGCACCGCGACCAATCTCTTCATCCGGCGTGAAACCAATGCAGATGTCGCCGTGTTTGATGTCTGGATTCGCTTTCAGGTAAGCAATTGCACTGATGATTTCAGCGATGCCCGCTTTGTTGTCGGCACCAAGCAGAGTTGTGCCGTCAGTCGTAATCAGGTCGTGACCATGTAAAGAATCAAGATCTGGATACTGGCTTGGGTTCAAACTCTCGCCACTTTCCCCTAATTCAATCGTTCCACCTCGGTAATCTTTAATCACTTGTGGTTTCACGTTGGCGCCTGATGCGTCAGGAGCGGTATCCATGTGCGCCACAAAGCCAATCGCAGGCACATCGTAATCGACATTCGACGGCAGTTTCGCCATCAAGTATCCATTGTCATCTAAAGACACATCAACTAAGTCTAATGCCACCAATTCTAACTTTAAGGCTTCAGCAAAGGTAATTTGACCCGGTGAACTTGGGCATTGCTGATTAGAAGGATCGGATTTGGTATCAAAAGTAACGTAATTCAGAAAACGTTCTACAAGCTTTTCCATAATTCATCTCACCATGGATTAAGTAATTGATTTACTGACTTAATTATTATGTCGATAAGTGATACATCGTTAAATAAATACGAGCACAGAGTCAGTAGCGAGGGTTTTCATCTTACGCCCCTGACCATGTATGTAATTGCTCTAAATCATTATTGTGCGAAATTAGATGCGCTTCCTATACTTGAAAACAGAGGGTTTCGTCAGTTCAACATTGCATACGGATGATAAGAGATCGCTTTGTACGCATTCTACGCCCTCCGCTCTCAGCCTAACAAAAGTACAAAGTGGATGATGATCACAATTTATCCTTGATGCAGAATCTGTCATACGTTACACGGAGACACAGTTATGACGATTAATAAATATTTCATTTTCTCTCCTCAAGCCTCTGAGGAAACGCTTCGACCAGTATTAACTGAGAAAGAAGTTCAAAGGCAGGAAGCTCTAAGACAGGCGCAGATCCAGGGTGGATTAGACACAAACGCGACCTCGTAACTCAATGAATACCTAGCACTATTAAGACCCCTATAAAAAAGCTCTACGCTCTATCCGGTAGAGCTTTTTTTTATTTTTGATCTGTTCTCCTCTCCCCCACTCCCAAACAAGCTGAACATTAAACCTTCGCTCATTGCTTGTTGTTCTTCACTTCTCGATCACCAATTGGCTCATAGTTTCTCGCGAATGTATTTTCACGCATTGCACACACTAGCTTGCAGCGCTGAGAAATGACTCACTAAACTCCCCGATGCCATACCTTGTCGTGTCATTTTGTGCTAATAATTCATATTCGTTTTCATTCCTCACTCGCCCTCTTTTCAAAACTATAATGCGAGTACCAGAGAACCTAACCACAGGAACCCCGAATTCAATGGAATATTCAAAGCTAGGAAGTAGTCAAATTCCCGTTTCCCGTATCTGTCTTGGCAGCATGACTTGGGGGCTACAAAATACGCAGCAGCAAGCCGACCAACAGATCGAATACGCATTAAGCCAAGGTATTAACTTTATCGATACTGCAGAGATGTACGCGGTTCCACCTTCTCCAGATACCTACGGAAAAACAGAAGCGATCATTGGTAACTGGTTATCGCGTAACCCACAGCGTCGACAAGAGTTGATCATTGCGAGCAAAATTGCCGGGCCAGGGCTTCCTTGGGTTCGAGATGGCGGCCCGATAACGGGTGAAGCGGTGATCGCAGCCGTTGACGCATCATTAAAACGCCTACAAACAGACTATATCGACCTTTACCAACTTCATTGGCCAAATCGTACAACGCCTCACTTTGGTAAGCATTTCCCGAATCACATTCGATTCAGTGATATTGACCGAAAGCAGCATGAAGCTGAGATGTTGGAAATCCTACAAGCACTGGCAAGCTGCATTAAGGCGGGGAAAATTCGCCATGTCGGGCTTTCAGATGATTCTACTTGGGGCATTAACACATACCTCAAGCTGAGCGAGAAACACGATTTGCCACGTATGGTTTCGATTCAGAATGAATTTAGCTTGTTGCACGCAAAAGACTGGCCATATCTGATTGAGAACTGTGTGCATGAAGATGTCGCTTACCTGCCATGGTCACCTTTAGCTGCAGGCATGTTGAGTGGAAAGTACATCGATGGCGCAAGACCGGAAGGCAGCCGTTGGACTTACATGCAACGTAAAGGCATTTTTCGTGATACTGAATCTGCCAATGAAGCGGTTAAAGGCTATGTTGAAGTGGCGAATGCTCACGGGTTCACTCCAAGCCAACTGGCATTGGCTTGGTGTAATCAAGTTGATGGGGTGACGTCCACTATCATTGGTGCAACGACCATGGAGCAGCTAAAAGAGAACGTAGCCGCTTTCAGTAAACCGTTATCAGAAGAGATCCTGACTGATATCAACACAGTCTTTAAGCGCTACCCTGCTCCGTATTAGGCTGTCAGTTCAGCTTAACTTAAGTAAGTAAATCCCATAAGAGCGCGCTATTTAGTGCGCTTTTCTTTTTTTAAGTGGATCGCTTTTGCTTTTTATATGGATCGCATTGAGCTATCACGCTTTTGGTTCGCTAACCTTTGCTCTATAATGCGCGGGCTTATATCTAGGATAAAAACATGATTTCAAAAAACCAATTAAAACTCCTTCGTGCTTTGGGTCAAAAGAAACAACGTAAAGCCCACGGCCTGTTTCTAGTTCAAGGTGAAAAGAACGTTCTTGAGCTGTTCAATAGTGACTTAGTGGTGAAGAATGTCTTTGCTACCGCTGATTTCTTATCTGAAAATCATGCTTCACTGATTGAGTTTGATTGTGTTGAAGCCTCGCTGGATGATCTAACCAAAGCGAGCACTTTGGTCAGTAACAACGCAGCGATTGCGGTTGTTGAGATCCCAACGTTTGAACTACCAGAAGCAACAGGACTGATGATTGCGCTTGATGGCGTTTCAGACCCTGGCAACCTAGGTACGATTATTCGCGTAGCAGACTGGTACGGCATCAAGCATATCGTTGCGAGCAGCGATTGCGCAGACCCATACAACCCTAAAACGATCAGCGCGACTATGGGCAGCTTTGGCCGCGTACACGTAAGCCAAACAGACTTACCAGCTTACTTAGAGCAAGCGAACCTACCGGTTTACGGTGCTTTCTTAGAAGGCGAAAGTGTTCATAAGACTGAGTTTACTGCTAACGGCATTTTATTGATGGGCAGTGAGTCTCACGGCATCCGTGAACACGCAGCTAAATACGTGACTGATAAGATTACGATTCCAGCATTCGGTGGCGCAGAGTCTTTGAACGTTGCAATGGCGACAGGCATTATTCTCGACAACATGCGTCGTCAGCACTGCTAGACCTCTAAGCTAACTAGCCAATCGACAGTGTTCAGATATTAAAAAAGGCGTATTGATTAAATCAGTACGCCTTTTTATTTGAGTTCTTTTCAACAATTACTTTTCTAGCATTGCCAACTTATCACACACACCATTCCACTTTTCAGCGTCATCCATTGGTGCTTTTACTTCCGTTTGCACAGGCCAAATCTCAGCGAGCTCTGCGTTCACTTCGATGAAGATCTTTTGATCTTCTGGCAGTTCGTCTTCTTGGAAGATTGCTTGAGCATCACATTCAGGTACACACAAGCCACAATCAATACATTCGACTGGGTTAATTACCATGAAGTTTGGGCCTTCATGGAACGCATCTGCGGGACACACTGCCACACAGTCTGTGTATTTACATTGAATACAATTATCGCCTACGACAAATGCCATGATGCTCTGCTCTATAAGTTAGTCAAAATTGAAGAATGGGGATAATACTCATCCCAAAGCAAAATTCAACATCATACGGCTCTAATATCGTGTCTATTTGCTCCATGTTTCCAAATTAGTATGACAGATAAATCAATTTCTCGTAAAATGCGCGCCATTGTGAGCTTATCGCTTCTTTGAACATCAGCGTTTCCATCAAACTCTGTATTAAGAAACGATCTAGCTAAGACACCTATAAAAACGAGACATCGAAATGATACGTTTAACCGAAATTAAACTCCCACTAGACCATGAAGAGTCTGCTATTCAAGACGCTATTGAAGCGAAACTTGGTATTAACTCTGATCAGGTACTCTCTTTTAATATCTTTAAACGTGGCTACGATGCTCGTAAGAAATCAAAGATCTTACTTATCTACACGCTTGACGTTCTCGTTGAAAACGAAGCTGAGTTGTTAGAACAATTCATTAGCGACCCGCACGTAAAAGTGACTCCTGATATGGAGTACAAGTTTGTTGCTAAAGCGGTTGAGAACCAAACTGAGCGCCCTGTGGTTATCGGTTTTGGCCCATGTGGTCTATTCGCTGGCCTAGTGCTTGCTCAAATGGGTTTCAACCCAATCATCGTTGAGCGTGGTAAAGAAGTTCGTGAGCGTACGAAAGATACCTTTGGTTTCTGGCGTAAGCGTACGCTGAACACAGAATCAAACGTACAGTTTGGTGAAGGCGGCGCAGGTACTTTCTCTGACGGTAAGCTGTACAGCCAAGTTAAAGATCCAAAGCACTACGGCCGTAAAGTAATTGAAGAGTTCGTTGCTGCGGGTGCACCAGAAGAAATTCTATACGTAAGTAAGCCGCACATCGGTACCTTTAAACTGGTTACCATGATCGAAAAGATGCGCGCTTCTATCATTGAACTTGGTGGCGAAATCCGTTTCAGCACTCGTGTTGACGACGTTCATATGGAAGATGGTCAAATCACTGGCCTAACGCTTTCTAACGGCGAAGAGATCAAATCTCGCCACGTAGTACTGGCTGTTGGTCACAGTGCTCGTGACACATTCGAAATGCTACACGACCGTGGCGTTTACATGGAAGCGAAGCCTTTCTCTGTTGGTTTCCGTATCGAACACAAGCAATCAATGATTGATGAAGCTCGCTTCGGTAAAAACGCAGGCAACCCAATTCTAGGTGCGGCGGACTACAAGCTGGTTCACCACTGTAAGAATGGCCGCACTGTATACAGCTTCTGTATGTGCCCAGGTGGTACTGTGGTTGCTGCAACGTCTGAAGAAGGCCGCGTAGTAACAAACGGCATGAGCCAATACTCTCGTGCAGAGCGTAACGCAAACAGCGCGATCGTAGTTGGTATCGACCCAGAACGTGATTACCCAGGTGACGCACTGGCTGGTATCCGTTTACAACGTGAACTTGAAAGTGGCGCTTATGTTCTTGGTGGTGAAAACTACGATGCACCTGCACAGAAAATCGGTGACTTCCTGAAAGGTCGCGATCCAAGTGCAATCGGTGAAGTACAACCGTCTTTCACACCGGGTATCCATCTAACAGACATTTCAAAAGCGCTGCCTGATTTTGCTATCGAAGCGATTCGTGAAGCAATCCCAGCGTTCGAGAAGAAAATCAAAGGTTTCTCTACACCAGACGGCCTACTAACAGGTGTTGAGACTCGTACGTCTTCTCCTGTATGTATCAAGCGTGGTAAAGACTACCAAAGCATCAACCTTAAGGGCTTCTTCCCTGCAGGTGAAGGCGCAGGCTACGCAGGCGGCATCCTGTCTGCTGGTATCGACGGCATTAAGGCCGCAGAAGCGCTAGCACTATCAATGGTAGAGCAGAACCAAGCTGAGAAGATTGAGATCGCTTAAGCGCTTTCGATAAAGCAAAGCTAGATCGCGATCAACCAAAACTAAAAATCCAGTGCCTTGTCGACACTGGATTTTTTTATTGCATAAAGGTATCTAAAATTATTTAGTCACGACTTCGGCAGCGTTACTTACAAGTCTCTTTTGACCAATTCACACCATCATTTGAACACTCAAATAAACTTGTCCCATTCTGGTAATAATAACCTTTAGTCCAGTTCCCTTGAGAATATTTAGACGTTATCGTCTGAGTATAATCAAACGGTGTATTTTCAATGAACGCATACTTATGTCGGTTCCAGCTGTCAGAACCATATGAACTGTTGTCATTAAAATCTACCGATAGGTAGTTGAGTGCATCAAAGTCGCTGCGCGACACTCTATCCAATGAATCACCGAGATTAACCCACTCTGGATGTGGTGCATTATTCTCAAAATTAAATTTCGCTTGTACTTGGGTAAACTGATCTTTGTAGTCACCGACAAGATCTGCCGACAAGGTTTGCATGAATCCAGCACCGACATTTTGACGTGAACAACTGTCCCAATCAGGTTGTTTAGACCAACCACGGTTCAACACACCAAAGGTCGCGAGTGAGTTAGGTAAAATCTGTTGCTTGATGGTCTCTTTCACCGAACATGAATATTCCGTTCCATCACTATCCAATGAGAACCAAGCTTCTTTGTCATATTCCAAACCATTTTTCTTTTGGCTATTACGCTCAATATGCTTATTTAACGCCAGTTCTGTCTGCAAGTCAGCTGAAACTTCATGTTCAATGACAATCAGCTTATCCGCAGTCATCACTGTTTTAACTTTATACCACTTATTAATTTCGTTCTTCTTGAAGTAGTCCCAATGCTGCCAGTAATAGTCAACATAAGCTTGCTGGGCTCTTGGGTTCTCTTTTTGAATCTCTTTCGTCTCTTGATACGACTTTTTAATAGCTGGCATCATTTTCTGCGCCAACTCATAGAGCTCGGTATTTTGATTCTTAACGAAATCACCATACAAGTCCTCTACTGCGATGTTGTATCGGTTCGCAATTCGGAAGTCATGCTCTTTTACATTTTGGATAATGCTATTTTGGGTGTTCACGGCTTGCTTCAAAGCAGAGCAACTGTTTAAACCACCTTTATACAAGTCGGCTTGGATCTCATTCCATAACACGGTCGTAAGTGGCGTAGTCGACTTAATTTCTTGCTCAGAACTCACCGTCATGACTGGCGGAAATATTAACTGATAAGGTTCAGTAATCGGTGAGTTTAGGCTGTCCGCATCAATAGCGCCTACTGGCACATTCACTACGATGGGTGCATAGTCCATACAGTTTGAGTTAGAACCCGTCAAAGATAGCTCATAGCTGCCTTCATGGTCCGTGATGCTGCTAGGCTCACCTTCATCTAATACGCCATTATAATTGATATCTAGAAACGCGGTCGCCCCGGAAATATACCCGTCAATGGCGACACCTTGTAAGGTTCTCGTTTGAGGAGCAGGAGCACTTGTGTTGCTACCACCGCCTCCTCCGCCACAAGCCGTAAGGCCACCAGCTATAAGTGCGATAGAAATAAGCTTAAGTTTCATTCGATTAGATCCTAATGAAATACATTATCAATGGAATTGTCATTGGGGGGATGACCGGAAATGACTGTGATAGTCATAGCCAGTCATAATAGCGATTGGCATTAGAAAGAAACACGAAAGGGTGATAGCCGATTCGTGCATGTTTTCATTTTGAACAGAAACTAAAAGATGGGGAAATGGGGTTAAAAATGGACTAATTACTTCTCGCTCGAGGCTATCCAAAGCTTATAAAAATCACTATAACCGGTTTGGTTAATCTCTACCCCATGAACCTCAACACTATTAAAAACCTTCTCTTTGCCGTGAAATAACGGACAAAGTAACTTCTGTTGATAAAGCGAATCTTCAATCTCTTTCAACTCGCGCATTGGGTCCTCGCCACTGACAGCAGCTCTAACTCTCTCGCAATGCGCCTTCATCTCAGAATTGTTGAAAATGAACCTGAGACCAGATGAAGCAAGTAGCCAATCGTAAAGACCATACTCTTTTGGCTGTTCGATAACTTCTTCAATAAATAACAAGTCTGCCGACTCACTCATGGAGCTAGGGTCACTGATATTGGTAAGCTCAACAACTTCAATAGCGACACCCGTTTTTACAATCGTTTGTTGCAGCCAGTCCGCCATATCTTGAAGTAAAGGAATCGTCATTCTAGGTCGTGTTAATACAACCGTGCCCGTCAAAATAGGAATGGGATTGCTGGATGTTAATTTACTCGGCGAGAAAGACAGATCATCCGTCACCATATCAGCATCAAACTCTTTACTGCTGGACTTGATAAACGATACCAACCTGTCGAGTTCTTCAGGGGTTATGCCCGAGTTTTCTCTACGATTAACCGCAAGATACGAAAGTGCATTGATTGTGGTTTCTTCTGCTACGCCAGATTGATTAAAACTCAGGGTGTGATCATTCAAACCTTCTATGTCGGTGAGCGTTATCTGTTCTAACAAGGCATTTTGAGCAAAGTAACCTCGGTGACGTTTAAGAACCAAGCACTCTTCGCTCCAATCGTCTAATGAGAAAGCTCCGGTTCCGATATAGGCACTGCGCCCGCTCGAAAAATAAGTACGCTTGCAGCGGTAAATAGACGCGTGTGGGCTAGTCAAAGCATAGAGAAACATTGGGTTTGCGTGTGTCAGCTCAATAGTCAGTTGTTTATCACCCACCACTTGAACATCACTGACCTGATCAAATAAAGACTGTACTGGCCCTTCGATATTTTTTAACTGTAACAAACATTGAGCAACATCTTTGGCCGTTAAAGTTTCACCGTCATGGAATAACACATTCGGTCTCAACCAAAAATGCAGAAATCGCCCTTCCACCTTCCAATGGTGCGCGAGGCTCGCTTGGGGATTTCCCTCATGGCCTTGGACGAGTAACGTATTGTAGAGACTTCTTAAGATGTGATGTTCTGCGGTTCGGTATGTTTTTGCTGGATCAAGGTTATCAACCCACGGATATTGAGTGATCAGTAAATGGTCATGTTGTTGATTGAACAGACTATGTTTTTCAGTCGCTAGCGTCAGTGCCTTTATTGCAGCATCACCATAGCTTTCTATAAGGCGGGGAATAACGTTAAAACACCCTTGCTCTAACTGAAGCGCTAACACTTGTTCTAATGCTTCGGGAAAGCTGACCAAAATTCTAAACTGGCTAAGCTTCCCTCTTCCTTTGGACGGAATCCAACAAATCCAGCGATATTCCGATAAGCATTTAAGAATGATCGAAGTGTTTCTGCGAGAAGTCGATAGCGAGTGTTCTAGATCATCGATCGTTAGGTGATACTCTTCACCTAATTCATACTTTGCAATAAGCTGCTGAAGTCTACGTAAGTTAGCGTCGTTCAATGGATATCCGAATCAAGCGTCTAGTGGAACGAGAATAGCTGTAACCCAAATGGGAGGTCTATTTACTCATTCAAGTTGGAATATGCTGTATGAAACTGTTGATATAAATAATATCAAGATCCAACTTAATTGATAAACACCTCTTTTAGCAAACAAAATAATCACTGATCGTGCATATTCAGTGGCAAAAATAAGTGGGAGATTAATCCTCCACCGGATTTGCTATTTGCTTTACATTCTTGCCTTATCGTTGTGCTATTGAGCCAGTATTATCCAACTAAAGTGTCTATGTTACTAGCGGTACACAAGCAACATGGTAGAATGCCGCCATTAATCTTATCCTTGTATAAGATTGTTAAACCTTTCCATCGCTATTTAGCCAAATCATACCGAGAAACTTATGCCATTTTCCAAGCTTGGATTAAGCTCACCTATTGTTAAAGCCGTTGCAAAACAAGGCTATGAAAAGCCAACCTCTATTCAAGAAAAAGCAATTCCGATTGTTCTTTCTGGTAAGAACCTTATTGCTGCAGCACAAACAGGTACAGGTAAAACTGCGAGCTTTGTTCTCCCTATCTTAGAAATGCTAAGCAAAGGTGAAACGCAGCGTAAAAAACGTATCCGCGCAGTTATCCTGACACCAACGCGTGAGCTGGCAGTTCAGGTTGAACAGAACATCACTAAGTACGCGAAGTTCCTAAACCTAAGATCACTAGCGATGTACGGTGGCGTGTCTTACCAACACCAGAAAGATCGTCTTATTGAAGGCGTCGATATTCTTGTGGCAACACCAGGTCGCTTGATCGATATGTACGGACAACGTGCCGTTCACTTTGATGAAGTTGAAGTTCTGGTTCTTGATGAGGCCGACCGCATGCTAGACATGGGTTTCATCGAAGACATCAACAAGATCATCGCGCGTTTGCCACAAAACATTCAAAACCTGTTGTTCTCAGCAACGCTATCAACGCCAGTTCGTGCGCTAGCGAAAAGCGCAATCAGTGAAGCGGAAGAGATTTCAATTGCCAAAACTGACGCTTCTAAAGCGAACATTGAGCAATGGTTGGTAACCGTCGATAAAGACCGCAAATCTGCGCTATTAAGCCACATGATCACTGACGGTGAATGGGACCAAGCGCTTATCTTTATCGAAACCAAGCACGGCGCGGCTAAGTTGGTTGCTCAACTTGAGAAACGTGGTATTCAAGCGGAAGCTTTCCACAGTGGACGTAGCCAAGCGATTCGTGAAAAGATTCTGGCTGACTTCAAGAAAGGTCGTCTAAAGTACTTAGTCGCGACGGGTGTTGCTGCTCGTGGTATCGATATCGACAACCTAAGCCGCGTAGTAAACTACGACATGCCTTTCCCAGCGGACGACTATGTTCACCGTATTGGTCGTACAGGCCGTGCTGATGCGTCTGGCGAAGCGATATCTTTCCTATCGAAAGATAACTTCAAAAACCTGTGCATTATTGAAAAGCGTCTGGGTCACTTGATTGAACGTCGCGTTGTTGAAGGTTTCGAACCACGCAAAGAAGTGCCAATCTCAGTATTGAACTTCGTTCCTAAGAAGAAAAGAGAACAGCAACAAGACTAAGTAATTTCAGCGACAGAAAATGCAAAGTTGCATTAACCAAAAGAAAAGTCGCATTAGCCAAAATGAAAATAAAACGAAGCCCTATGCGGCTTCGTTTTGTTCTTTGATACACAGATAAAACAGAGGTATGAGATGATTACTCCTATCGCAACGAGATTAACCCGCGGGCAAGACCTAAAGCTTGAGATCCAGAGGCTAGTGACAGCGCACAATATCTCCGCGGGCTCTATTGCGTCTTGTGTCGGATGTGTTTCTCAACTCAATATTCGCTTAGCTAATGCCAACAACACCAAGCTAGTTCAAGCTCCGTTCGAAATTGTGTCGGTGATGGCAACGCTAACCCCAAACCACCAGCATATTCATATCTCCGTTGCTGATGAGAATGGCAATGTAATTGGTGGGCATTTGCTTGAAGGGACGATTATCGCGACCACGGCTGAATTGATTGTTCACCGCTACGATACCTTGACCTTCAACAGAGAGCATGACGATTCGACGGGTTACATTGAACTTACTATCAGCAATAGCAAATAACTGATTTACCCATAGCAACACCAAACGCCCCATACAAAGCGATACTACCAAACAGCAATTAGGAAACACGATGGCTCCAAACTCCGCAGATTCCGTTATCGTTCTCGATTTCGAGACCACAGGCTTATCACCAAATATGGGCGACCGAGCGATTGAGATCGGTGCGGTTAAACTCGTTAACGGCGAAGTCGTCGACACCTTCCAGCAGCTCATGAACCCGGGATTTCGTGTGAGTGGATTCATTGAAGGTTATACCGGAATCAGTAACCGTATGTTAAGCACAGCGGCCAGTTGTAGTGAAGTGATGGATGAGTTTGCAGACTTCATTCAAGACAGCCAACTTGTCGCTCACAATGCCTCATTTGATAAGCGCTTTCTTGATGCGGAATTAGATAATATTGGTCGCGATTACAATGGACAGTTCGCTTGCTCAATGTTGATAGCTCGTCGTCTAATCCAAGACGCACCAACTCATAAGCTAGGCGACCTTGTGCGTTTCAAAAATATCGACAACGACGGTACTTTCCACAGAGCGTTAGCCGATTCAGAAATGACAGCAAGGTTGTGGTTATTGATGATTGATGAATTGCAAAGTGATCACGGCATTCAACAGCCAAGCTTTCAACTGATGCAGAAAATATCTAGGACAGCCAAAGGTTCGATTCCAAAACTACTGATGAGCAACAGGGGTTAGGTTCCGAAATTCACCTTAAAGTGGGATGAAAGGCTAGCTCGACAATAACCGCTAGCCTTTAAAAGGGACGCTCTACTCTTGCAATGACTTCAACGTTCCTTTGAGGCTTTCTAATTCATTCATAAAATACGCCCACTGCTTGTTACTGCTGGTCGCGGCGATATCTACTAAAAACTTGGCTGATGTTTCCATATTTTGGTTGAGTTGTGACTCAAGTTCATCAGGATAATAAGCTTCATTGTTTAAAAGCAACTTCATGATAATCGGCTGAGCAATATGCAGATCGCTCTTCTTTGCCATCAGCGTCGTTAGCTCTTGATAGGTGTTGTTTTGATATTGTCGCCAACTGCTATTGGTATTTACCCACTCTTTAGACCAAGCCAAAATAATCTGTTTTTGTTCTTTCGATACTGAACCTAACCACCGTTCTGCGCGCTCTTCTATTCTGCTTCGGTATCGCTCTCTCGAATCGGCATCGTTCAACGACAACCTTTCTTCATAATAGTCTTGCTGCTTTTCACGAAAGTTCTTTAAAAACTCCCTGTCTTGCTTAGGGCTAAGCTGCATACTCAAGGCGTAAATATCTGGAGCGAACTTATTGACGATTGTGCGAATATGCTCTTTCGTTTGTTCACTTTGGCCCACAATAAAAGCGGGATTCATATCCGACCGATCTACGTTTTGAATCGCTTCTAATTGCGAGATGTACAGAGGTAGCTGAGTTTCTTTATGCCATTTTTGTAATATATCTAATCGCTCTTCAAGCTCTGATTCTTGGCTATTTGAGAGGGAAACAAAATCTTCTATATAGCTAACGACAAACCAACCTATATTGTTATAGGCGAACTTGGTCCCGCACCCAGTAAATAGAAAACAGATCACTAAAACTAACCACCGGCACTTTCTCATTCTACCCTCTCACGACATTCAACAAAGCCACAAACCGATTAACTCATCCCTTTAAGGTTAGCCCAGTTTTTATAACGCTAATTCTAGCTCTTATAAAAGTAGTCTTAATAAACAGTGGTCGTAAAAACTTTGAGATAAATTGAGACCCAAACTTGCTAATCTAGCTATTTAGGCAAATGATTAAACTAAAAATAATTAATGGCAGTGATGTAACTTGATTTTATTACTCATTTGACGTGATACGAGCCCTATAAATGAGTTGGGTTGACGTATTTAAAATGATTGATATTTGGGAGGGAAGCTATGGCCGCTATTCCTGATCATCCAAGCGATTTAGAATATGAGCTTTGTTATTTTGATGATGGTTCAATAACCACAATCACGATATTGGTTGACAATCGACAGGAAGCGATGACTTGGTATCTTAGCAAAGGAAAACATATCAACGATCTTTATTCGATAAGACCCGATGAATAATGCTTTGGTATAGAGGACTAGGTCGATAAACCTAAGATAAGAAACTTAAGTGGCATTTTGTGGAACACCCTTTACTGCAATGCCATTAATTAGCAATGTCGTTAATTAGACATATCGCAGCAAAGGGATTCAGTCTCGAATTACTTCAGGATTCGGGCGCGGAATTGACGACCCTTCATTTTACCTGATTCGATTTTGTTCAGTGCTTTTTTAGCCACAGATCTTTCTACCGCTACGTAAGCACGCATTGCAAACAGATTGATCTTACCTACTGATTTACCATCAATGCCGCCTTGGCCCGTCAGTGCGCCAAGAATATCACCAGCACGAAGCTTAGCTTTCTTACCGCCATCAATTTGGATGGTAACCATGTTTGAGTAGTACGGCTTAGCAATTGGTTTTGCTGGCAGTTCAGATGGCTCGATTGGCATGTCCATGTACTCATCAATTTGAGCAACACGGTACATCTCTTTTTCGCTAAAGAAGCTGATCGCTACGCCTTTGCTTCCTGCACGGCCAGTACGACCAATACGGTGTACGTGAACTTCAGGGTCGCGAGACAATTCAAAGTTGAACACCGCATCTAGGTTATCAACATCAAGACCGCGAGCCGCAACGTCTGTCGCCACTAGAATCGAGATGGTTTTGTTTGAGAACTGAACCAAAGCTTGGTCACGTTCACGCTGTTCCATGTCACCATGAAGTTCGATAACACTGAAACCGCGGTGGCTTAGCTCATCGTTTACGTTCTGCACTTCTTTCTTAGTGTTACAGAACACAACCGCAGACTCCGGTTGGTGATGCAACAACAGCAGCTCTAGAGCGTCATCACGAGCTTCAGAACCTTCTAACTTGTAGAAGTGTTGTTGGATGCTTGAGTGATCGTGTGTTGATTCAACCTTCACCATTTCTGGATTGCGCATAATGCGGTCTGCAACAGATTTGATCTGTTTAGGGAAAGTCGCACTGAATAGCAGAGTTTGGCGTTCTTTTGGCGCCGCTTCAATCACAGCATCCAAAGCGTCTTGGAAACCCATCTCTAGCATGCGATCCGCTTCATCTAACACAAGTGTGTTCAGCTCAGACAGGTCAATGCGGCCTTTCTCTAGGTGATCAAGAATACGACCAGGTGTGCCTACAAGAATGTGTGCGCCATGCTCTAGTGAACCAATCTGTGGGCCCATTGGCATACCGCCACATAGTGTCAGCACTTTAATGTTGTGAATACCACGAGCAAGAGTACGAATCTCTTTTGCTACTTGGTCTGCAAGCTCACGAGTCGGACATAACACTAAAGACTGAACACGGAAACGCTTAACGCGTAGGTTCTGCAGCACGCCTAAACCGAAAGCAGCTGTTTTACCTGAACCCGTTTTACCCTGACCGATAACGTCCTTGCCATTTAGGATAGTAGGAAGACTTAACGCTTGGATAGGCGTCATTTCAGTATAACCAAGAGAATCTAACGTGTTTAGAAGCTCTGGTTTAAGGGCGATTGAAGAGAATTTTGAAGTGCTCAATGGAAATATCCAACTGGTGAAAAACAGAGTGCATTATGAGTGTTTTTGAAAATTATTCCACCTTAATCACAGTTTTGGAGAAACATGTTAGGCGAACACAAAAAAGCCAGCTTTGTTAGCTGGCTTTAACTTCTATACGAATTGCTTTCTATGGCACACCGTGACCTTTAGATGCCACCCATACGCGATACCACTGTTCGCGCGTCAGCTCGATTTTCAGTGCATCAACGGCCGTCTTCACACGCTCAATCTTACCAGAACCAATAATTGCAATTGGACTAGATGGTAAACGACGAACCCAAGCGTAAATCACTTGATCAATGCTGTCTGCACCGACTTCTTGACGAATCGCCTCTAGCTCATCACGAACGCGAACCGCTTGCGCTGAATCACCACTGAAGATGCTACCACCACCGAGACAAGACCACGCCATCGGGCGAATGCGGTTCATCTGCAGTTGATCTAGCGTGCCATCATGAGCCACTTCGAAGTTCAATGGGTTGATTTCAACTTGGTTGGTCACTAACGGCTTACCGAGTCGAGATTGAAGCAGTTCGAACTGACGCGGTGAAAAGTTAGAAACACCGAAGTGCTTAACTTTACCTACTTTGTGTAGCTCTGCGAACGCTTCTGCTACTTCATCGGCATCCATTAACACGTCAGGGCGGTGAATCAACAATACATCGATATCGTTAACACCTAAGTGCTCTAATGAGTTATTTACTGATTGGTAAATATGCTGCGCGCTGGTGTCATAGTGATTGATCTTACGATCTGGAGTGTGGTCACCACATAGGTTGATATCGCACTTGGTGACGATTTGAATATCATCACGAAGGCTTGGTTCAAGCGCTAACGCCTCACCAAACAACTTTTCACATTGGTAGTTACCGTAAATATCCGCGTGATCAACAGTTGTGATGCCAAGATCAATATGTTGCTTCAGGAAAGTCAGGCGTTGTTGCGGGGTCATGCCCCACTCTGCTGTACGCCAGTATCCTTGCACCAACTCAGAAAGTTCTGGGCCTTGTGGCGCTATCGTTACTCTTGCAACCATGGGTTGTCTCCTTTATCAATACTGAACGTATCCTAAGCTCGTTTTACCGAAGGCTCAACGTATAACAAATGGCAAAGCTAAACGCTTATTAAAAATGTGAGAGCCGCAGAAAAACGAACACTTAAATGAATTATAACTTGCTGTCTGCCCGCGAGCCGTTCTCCTGAAAGGCTTGTTTAGCCTAATAAATAACGAAACTATCTATAAATTTGAGCAATTAAAAACGATTAAGTTCAACCGTTAAGTTGTCACCATCACTCTGTAACTGAATCCAAGGAGAAGTAGAGCTAGAAGAAGATAAGCTAGGCACATTCCACACACTCAGTTGCTCTGCTGAACCGTGAGGCGCGTTGATGAATTCGACCAGCTGTTTATCCACCTTATCGAAACCAACACCTTCATTTCGAGCTTGTTCGAGTTGAGCTGTAACATCGAATTCATCTTCACCAATACGAATTGAACTGAGAGCAAAGCCATCTTGGCGAAGGTATGCCTGAAGCTTTGTGTAACTTAGGTCCGAATATGGCAGGTTTAAGCGAACTGTTTCAACGCTTGAGTCGCCCAGTTCCAGTTCCACATACACATCCAGATCGTAATATTGGGTTAAGTCACTGCATAACAGCGTATCTTCGATCTCACCACAATCCATCAACTCGATGTCGTTAATATAGTTTTGAGAATTCGGCTGACTTGGGCTGCTGTTAAATACTGTTCTTAGCCACCAGCTTTCGGTTGCTTGCGCTGAAAATGAAATAGCATTGAGGGACAGCATTAGAGGCAAGATTAGAACTTGAAAGATTTTCATCGACTGGGCTTATTTAGCGCTATATGAAGTGTCCATTATACGTGACCAAACGACAAACAACTGCTCGAGTCGCAAATTTTAGGCGAAAAAAAACGGGCATACATGCCCGCTAGATAATTTCATCACCGAATAACGTAATCCGTCACGTTGAGAACCATTACGAAAGAGAGAATATCACTCTCCCACAACAGTTACAAAATGACATACCCATTACTTGTAGCCACCTTCAATAGCAGGCTCTTCAAGCGACAATCTGACTTTGTTACGTTGAATAGCTTCTGGCGGCAAGCTGATGAAGCCGTATTGGTTCAAAACGACTTGATGATCTTGTGACAAGGTAAGCCCAACAAAGAACTCCTCTTGTTCCGTAAAGCCTTTGCGATGCGCTGGAATATTCAAGTACATGTAATAAACCGTTGCTAACGGGTAACGACCAGAGAGGATCGTTTCTTTGTTTAGGTCGTAGTTCACACCTAGGTTATCAACCACGCTCAACCATTTCACATCAGAGATCTGATCTGAGTAAACGGTGTAACCAATGGCGGCATCTTCGTCTTCAATCTTATTAATCAGATCAGGTAAATCCGCTAAGAACTGAGTATGGGCATATTCTCCTTCTGTTCCACATTCGACCCAACTTGAAAAGGTAGTATGGCCTTTCAGGTTGTGATCAATGGCAAAGGGCAACATATGAGTATCTAGGCTTTCACCGTTACGAATATCACTACTTGCTGACCATTTTGGATGTTTAGGATCGTTAGAACAACCAAACACATCAATTAATTCAGCGACGGTGATTGATGTCGCAGGGTTATTTTCATTGGCTAGAATCGCAATCACGTCAGCGGTAAACATCAGCTCTGTTGGCCTATAACCGTAACGCATATCAAACCTTGCCATCTCTTTGTCAGTCCACTTTTTGGAAGTGATACCAACACGCGAGCGCTGCATGATCATCTGTTCTGGGACGCTGTCACTCAACAAGATTTCTAAGTCGATCTCTTGGCTCTTAAGCAGATCTTCTACAAGCCCCTGCATATTCGGCTCAATCGCGACCAAACCAATGTCACTGGCATCATTTGCAAATGTCGATACAGAGAACAACGCAGGTACAGCAGCAAGCAGCAAGCCCGATTTATTAGCTAGACATTTCATTACTGGCCTCCTACTGGATCAATCGACGTTTTAGACTCAACATCGCTATTACTATCGAGCTGCATTTCTGAAGTGAAGATGTTCCAAGATGGGTTCACTTCCATGCTTTCTGTTTTAATCACCGCGATCGTTCTACGCTTACGCTTGTGAAGATGCTGAGTTAAGCTGGTTATCTGAGTAAACTCTTGTTCAAAGATTCGCTCACCATTGATGCCTCTATCAATCAATGCGTCTCGAATCACGCCCGTTCTTTTCTTGGCCAATGCTTTGTTATACACGTTTGTACCTTCAGCACTGGTATCTCCGACCAAGGTAACCGAAGCATCAGGCTGCTCTCCTAGTAAACGCACCAACTCATTTAATACAGCGGTATGATCAGGTTTAAGGTCATACTTATCAAAATCAAATGCCACACTTAATACTTCAACGTCTTCGACAATTTTCCAATTGGCACACCCTTTAATGTCTACCGTTACACCTTCTGGCGTATCGGCACATAGATCTCGCTGGTTAATCACACCATCTCGGTCATTATCCGCTAAGTCATCAATTTGGTGGCGTGTCATTGTCGTATCAGGCGTTTCTGCACATCCCATCAGCAAGATAGAGCTAAGTAGCGCTAGTTTAAAATATCTCATTACTTATTCTCCCCTTGCCACTCTTCTGGATGTTCAATCCTCAACGCATACGTCAACATACCCATCGCATTTAACACTCGATAAGCCGCTAACGTTTGATCATATTCAGTGCTGATGAAGTTTCTTCGAGCCAAAAACACTTCTACTTTTGCATCCAGTACATCAAGAAGGCTTCGTCTGCCAACATTGAATTGCTGGATATAGCCAAGCTCTGCAATTTTCGCTGCATCAACATTCTGTTGAAGTAAGGATTTTTGCTGCTCAAGCATTTTGTAAGCGTTCCAAGCCAGTTGTGTACCTTCTCGAACCTCACGCTCTGTTCGTAATCGGATCGCCCTTGCCTCTTCCACTCGCCAAGCTGACGATTCAACCCTGGAGTCGGTAGAGAAGCCATTAAACAGGTCATAATCCATCGTCAACATGATACGTGCATCTTCATCGACACCGCCTGGCGGGTTAGATACGTTGTCATTCTTATTGGCATGAAGCTCAAGTTTTAGTTCTGGGTAGTAATCCCCTTTCTCGCGGCGCATCTCTTTACGAGCCGCGTCGATATCAAGCAAAGAGGCTTTGATTTCAGGGTGATTCTCGACAGCTTGTTCAAGTGCGACCTGTGCTGAGCTTGGTAATAGAGCGTAATCAAACCGGGGGTAAACCAAGTTCACCGCAGGTTTGCCAACCAAGCGTAGATACTGAGTTTGCAAATCAAACAGGTTGTTCTGAGCGGCGATAAGTGAAGACTGCGCGGTCGCGACACGGGCGGAGATTTGAGCCAGATCCGAGTTGCTACTCAAGCCTTTGCTCTTTTTATCTTGGATATCTTGATAGATCTCTTGGTGCTCTTTTACATTACGCTTAGACAATTCAAGTAGCGTCTCTGCTTTTAGGATATCGAGGTAATTTCTCACCACATCTAACGATACGTTTTCAGCTCGCGAAATCAGAGTTAGACGCTCAGCTTCTGCTTCGAACGTCAGTCGATCGACATTCGATGTGGTTTTAAAACCATCAAATAGTAACTGGGATACTTTAACGCCAATTTCCGTTCTCGTTAGGCCTCTATCATCGCTATCGAGTTTGCTGCCACTGTTGTAGCGTGTCTCTTCATAGCCTGCTGCCGCGTACAAGTTCACTTGTGGCATATACAAACCACTCGCAGCGTCTCCGTCTCTGACCACCGATTGGTATCGGGAGTATTGCGCCAATATCTCTGGGCTATAGTCGATGGCAAAGGCCACGGACTCTTCTAATGAAGCTGCTTGAGACAGCCCACTCATTAGCAAGCAAGAAGAGAGTAAGAATTTTGAATGCATTACACTTCCTTTTATATTTATGCTTTAACCCACTTCATCGTTCACGAAGTGAGTTTTCCTTAGCTCGTAAAATAGGTTTTAACCAATAACTCAATACTGTTTTCTCTCCGGTTAATATATCGACCGCGACTTGCATCCCTGGGATAATGCTAAAGGCAGAGTTTTGTTGCTGGTCTTCGTTTAACTGAATATGGGCACGATAATAGGCGTTTCCGTCTTCCGTTTGTAAGGCGTCGGCACTCACGTAAATCACCTCGCCTTTAAGTCCGCCATAAATGACGAAATCATAGGCCGTGAATTTAACTGTCGCACCCAGCCCGTTATGAACAAACGCGATATCTTGCGGAGAGATTCTCGCTTCAACAATCAGGTCACTGTTTGATGGGATGATCTCAATGATTGGCTCGCCGGGACGAACTACACCACCAATGGTACGCACAAAGATCTCTTTGACTGTGCCATCAACGGGCGCAACAATTTCGGTACGCTTGAGTTGGTCGGCAATCGCCTGCTGGCTTTCGTTCAGCTGCGCTATCTTGCTCGCCACTTCATTCAACTGGCCTTGCACTTTGGTACGAAAATCTAAAGCGATACTTCGATGATCCGCTATCGACTCTGAGTAGGCAGCTATCTGCTTCTGCGCTGCTACTTTTGAGCTAGCAATATCACCTTTGAGTTTGACTACATCACGGTTGAGTTTAAGTAGCTCAACTTCCGCAACAGCACCGCTCGCTACCACGTCTTTCAGCATGTTGCGCTCACGAATCACAATCTCGAGGCTGCTTTCAAGAGTCTGGATATTATTAAACGTATCGACACGAGCTTGGTCTTGTTGCTCGATACGAAGTGCCGCCTCTTCCAGTTCAGACTTCAACTGTCCTAAACGTTCTCGGTAGTTCGCCTTGGCATTCATTAACGCAGGGTGGCTTGATACATCAACCGCAATATCTTGAGGCACCAAGACCACTCGCTCATACCACTCTTTCGCATCGTTATTTAAAACGACCGTCGACAGCTCAGCCTTTAATCTTAATTGCTGAGCAAGCAAGGTATCCGCTTGTTGAGCCGACTCTAAAAACGCCGCCTTAAAACGTGTGTCTTCTAACTTAGCTAGAGGTTGCCCCTTCACTACAGATTGGCCTTGTCGCACCATGATCTCTTGAACCAGTCCACCTTCTAAGCTCTGAATGGTTTGCACCGAAAGACTTGGAACGACTTTACCTTCACCGATCACGACTTCTTCTAATGTTGCCCACGTAGCCCAACCGATAATTGATACAATGAGTAGAGCACTCAACCAAATCAGCTTTCGAGAGCGGAATGCTAAGTGGTTGTTGGTCCATTGAATATCATTACTCATGACGACCTCCCTTCACCACAGATACCGTCTTAAACCGGCTCGTACCTTTAGGTACACTTTTCTTCTGTAAAGAGAGAATTTCTTTAGGTTCACCTTCTGCCACGATTTGACCTTTATCCAATACAATCACTCGATCACACATCATCAAGAATGAAGACTTATGGGAGCTGATTAGCATTGAGGTTTCTCTCGGCATACTTTGAAGTGCATTAAAGAACTGAATCTCGGCCTGATTATCTAGCGCGCTGGTGGGCTCATCCATGATCAATAACTTTGGACAACGATACAGAGCTCTCGCAATGGCAACGGCTTGGCGCTGACCACCAGAAAGTAACCGACCACCCTCACCGACAGGTGTTTCAAGGCCATTGCTTAGGCGCCCCATGTAACCATTCAAACCCGACTGTTGAAGAGCTTGTCTTAGCTTTTCTTCATCAACGTTGGTCGCACCAAGCGTAACGTTGTCGTAAACACTGCCAAAAATAAGATTAGTGGTTTGCCCTACCCAACCCATGCCACTACGCAGAACGCTGGTTGGCCATAATTGCCCATCGATTTCTTGATAGAAAGCTTGTCCTGTTGTTGGCAAATACTGGCGCGCAACAATCGATAGTAGAGTTGTTTTACCCGCGCCTGCCGCACCGACAAGACCAACTCGCTCACCCGGTTTGATCTCTAGGGAAATCTCCTTTAATGCAGGGCTTTGAGTCTCTGGATAAGTAAACGTCACTTCATCTAACCTAACCCCACCATCAAAGTCTCCTTTGTCGATAACTTGGTGTTTGGACTCTTCCTGAGGTAGCTCCATAATCTGATTCAGCCCTTCAACGGCCGAACGTGTTTGCTGGAACCTCAGCAATAGAAGAGAAAGCTGGTTCACCGAACTTGCAGCGCGCCCACTCAACATCACAACGGCTATCAAACCACCCATACTCAGCAAGCCTTCAGAGATCTGATACACGCCGAAGATGATCAGAGTGATGGTAACGATCTGCTGACTGGACTGAATAGAGTGCGTCACGATATTGGAGTAATGACGAGATTGAGTCTGCCATTGAGAGAGCGACGAAATCGTCTGTTCCCAACGCTTCTGGGTAATACCCTCTGCATTGTTTTGCTTGATATCCGGAAGGGTTGTTAAGCAATCAAACAGCTGGGCTTGTCTTTGTGTCGAGAGACGTGCGGTTTCATCGAATGTTTTCTCGACCTTGCCTTTCATCGCGATGCTCAGCACAATCAAAACAAGCATGATCGCGACAGGTATGAACATCATTGCGCCACCGAGCCAGCCGATAAGCAGTAGGAATAACAAAGTGAATGGCAGATCGACTAAAGTGACTAACGAGATAGAAGTGAAGAAATCTTTCACGCTATCGAAGTCTTGAAGCTGTCTGGCAAATGCGCCTACCGATTGAGGTCGATTTTCGAGCTTCATACCAAGGACTTTCGAGAACAGCTGAGAAGACAACTTGTTATCAATATAGCGCCCAGCCATATCAGTCACAGAGCTTCGTGAGCTTCTCAATACCCAATCAAAAATAACAACGATACCAACGCCTGCTGCTAATACCCAAAGCGTGTTAAACGCTTGGTTTGGCACAACACGGTCGTACACATTCATGGTAAATAACGGAACCACTAGCGCAAGCACGTTGATCAAGAACGAAGCGATAAACAGATCGCGATACCAAGGCTTCACTTCTTTGACCACCCGCCACAACCAACGGGTGTTGGATTTACTGTCATTGCGCTCATGTGCCTGAACACGGGCGTCATCAAGCGCTTGAGCACCCACTTGCCAAACAAATGCATCCACTTTAATGACTAAGTCTTTAAGGAGAATTTGTTGGCTTAAGTTGGATTCACAATTCAATACTTGAAAGTCGCCAACGGAGCTTTGGGTTACGACAAGAGGAGACCCTGTAGCGGACTCAACAGCAACAACAGGGAACTGACATTGATTCAATAATTCTTTTTTAACGTGGCTCAGCGTTAACCCCGATTTCTCAATCGCTCTTGGAAAAAGGGATTCATTGAGCCTGCCTTCATTTAAAGGTAGGCCAGACACTATTTTGGAAGGGTGACTGCGAACATTAAAATGCTCACACAACCACTCAACACAAGCTAGCCAGCTGTCTTTTTGTTCTACCAATCTAAACTTCCTTTTATAGACTGTACATCTAACTTACAGCGTTAAATTATTGTCTTCTATCATTTTTTGTAAAATTTGTGCTTCTAATGCACTGCTACTGTCACCTTGATACAGATCGTCGTACGTGACATCAGCTAGCAAGATGTTTTGTTGAACGTCTTCGTCACCATTAGGTTTAATAGAAATGGTCACACCTTCACCAGATTCTTCTAAATCTAGATATTGTGTTGCCCCTAGCCCTGTATTAAGCCCTAGGCTTCCCAAAATACCCGAGAGGTCAATTGCATCAGTGTCTGGAGACGCATCAAAATCTTGAATCACATCGTAGCTTGGTGCTTCTGCACTCCCTAAGCCTGAAGATGCGAACACAAAATTGTCAGAGCCTGTACCGCCAATCAACAGATCGTTATCATCTGTCGCGGTAATCGTAGAATCCCCTTCAGCGACAAACTCAATCGATACGGTTTGGGGTAACCCGACCGCTTGGTTATTGCCTATCTCTGCAGACGGCTCTATCGTTAGGTCAAATTGATCACCACTGTTGTAGCCCCCGGTAATCGCTAGGTTAGGCACATCTGCCAAGTCCACCACATATTGACCATAGACCATAGAGCCGTGTGAGAACGTCAAACCTGCGGGAATATCATGAATTGTAATGAAGCCCACTTCTGAATCAGCAGGGTTTACAAGAGAAAGGTCTAAACCAAGAGGAATCGTGCCACTTGCTTCTGCCACGATCGAAGAATATTCAACGCTCAATAACGGTGCATCAGGCTCTGGTGTGATAATAAGCGTCATGTCTTGCGAGCTCGGGTCACCCGTGTCGACCACTAACTCACCGAGTACCGTATTTTGATCAACCGTTCGGCCGGTAATCGTAATATCGAGGTTACCAAACGCATCGCCTGCAAAGAATTCGAGCTCATCAACAGAACTTGCTTTAACGAGGATCGTCGCCTGTATGATGCCACCAACACTGGTGAAAGAACTGGTTTCTGATCCAATTCGAATTCGGTCTAACCCAACTAACCCTGATGGGTCCGAAGTTCCATTCACTGTTACCGTAATTGCTAAAAACTCATCACTGTTAGTTTCAAAGCTATTGGCATCAAGAGGAATCACGATGCCATCATCTTCACTTCCAGTGAGCTGTTCAGGTAAATCGAAGAACTCAACTTTGTCACCTATAGGGTTAACACCTACAGTAAATTCAGATTGTGTATAACGGATATCCGTCGTACCAATTTCTTGAGTAATCGCCTCTAGAGACAGATTAATGTCACCACTAAAGTCTCTTGGTGGCAGAATGACTAGATTAGATAACTGACTTGGATCTAACTGCCACTCATAGGTAGGGTTTCCATCGAAGGTACCGCCATCAGCACCATTGTTTGGAACCAACTCATAGTTGTCTCCGATTTTAATAGCGACAACTGCGCCTTCAGGAACTCCCTTTAACGAAAGCGACATGTTTTCAGAACCATCTTGGTCAATGAGCTCTGCGCTAAGTGATGACAATGAAATGTAGTTATCCTCGTCGCCGACTATATCCTCTGTCACCAAGTTCGCCGCATCAGCGACTGGCTCAACGGTGATCGTGACTACGGTCGTTTTATCTTGCGTATCCGTTTCAACGACACAATCCGCTTCATCGGTAATATTTGCAGTTACCGTGAAGGTGATATCGCCGCTGTAATGTTCAGGTGGTGTTACCAACACATCACTCAAGCGGCTAGGATCCGTTACCGTCCAAGTACCATTGCCATTATCAACTAACAACCCGGTGTCAGTTGGAGTTTCAGACAAGGTCGCTCCATTCGAAATGCTCACCGTTAGAGAGTTAACGGTTTCTTTACCGGTAGCGCTATTGCCTTCACCAGTGATTAATTGTCCATCTTCAACGCTATCACCAAGAACCAGTTCAAGGTTAAGGTCTGTCGCGATGTCTTCTTGAATGGTTGTGGAGTCGGCTTCAACCGTAATGTCATCGACCACAGGCAGAACTTGGATACTAATGGTTTGGGCCGTCGTCACCGTATCACCGCTACATGGTGAGGTCTCAATTGTCTCTATGGTGAAATCAATACACCCTGCAAAATCTTCATCCAAGCCCGTTAACGTTCGTTTCGAGAGTCCATCTGCAGTGATCGAGTAACCAACTACTTCGCCAGCCGCGTCATATTCCGCAATAACACCATCACCCGAAATCTCGACGCCTTCAGGAAGAGAATCGGCAGGAATATAGAAAGAGATTTCATTGTCTGGATCACTGCCAACATCGGTGTTTAGCAAGCCAGTGAGATCAATATCTTCCCCTTCAGGTGTTTTAATTTCGCCATCGGGTTGAATCGGGCTTGGTGGGCCAACAGGGTCACAAGAACCGCCACCGCCGTCATGACCAGTAATTTGCAGCGGGAAAGTCGCATCAATATATCTCGCATCTTCACCATCAATCACACGAGCACGAACCACAATATCCAGTACCGGAGTATCACTTGGGCTGGAAATCGTCGCATTATCTAAAATGTACGCTGCGAGCTCTTGGAAAGAGTCACTCGTTAGCCCATCCGCCGATATGATCCAATTCCCAGAGCTATCTTGCGCAGCACCATTAGGGTGCTCAACAATCAACGAATAGCCGTCGGGAATCTCGATCAAAATATAATCTAGGTACTCTGACCCATCGATATCCGCGTCGACGAACGTCACGGCGTTAGAGATATCAACAGGCGAGCCATCTGTACTCTGTAACAGCTCTGTAGAGCCTTCTAATCGAGTATCTAGCTCGACACGAGCATCGACAGTCACGCTAATGGATCCGGTAATATCTTTAATATCCGTTGCACCAGTTGGAGAGGTATCCGTGACTTCATAGGTGATAGGAATTGAGAATGTTCCGCTTAAATCTTCTGTCGCTGTAACAGAAAGCCTGCCGCTGCTTAGAAGATCCGAAAGCGTTGGCGTTGTTGAGTCCAGTAGAGTATCCAAATCTAAGCCTGAAGCTGGGACCTGAATAACACTCCCATCAAAATAAAGAGTGAGATCTGCAGGTAGGCTATCAATGACATATCCCGTCAAGGATTCGCTGCCATCAATATCCTGATTCACTGAAGGTTCAAGGTTCAGGCCGATTTGACTGTCTTCGATGCCTTGAGTACTGACCACTTGACCGTCTTCTTGATCAACGACCGGCGCTAGCTCTACTTTAAGTGTCATAGGAAACTCGCCCGAATCACCATCGGGCTCAGTTGAGATAGCAATAACGGTGAGTTCTAATTCACCACTAAAATCAAGAACTGGCTTGAGATACAGATCATCCAGTTGAGCGTTAGAGACTTGGAATACGGGCCCTGTCACATCATCAACATACGCAATCGTCAGCGATACTGGTTCACCCAACGCATCCACCAGCAAAGTGCCTTCAGGAATGTTAGTAAGCAGTATGTTGATCTCTTCTGAAACATCGTCATCCGTCGTTTGTATGAGGAAGTCGAGCTGTATTAACCCATCTTCATTCAAGACCGATTGGTTGCTGATGACTTTACTGTCACTGTCGTATTGCCAATGACCATTACCACCGTCTACCGCGATAGGTTCATCCACAACACCTTTCAAAAAGATATTGATGGTTTTTGTATCACTTGACGCTTGCCCATTGATAGGAATAAGTGAATCGATCGTCGACTCAGTCGCTATTGCTGTTACGTCTATTGACAGATCTTCAGTAAAGGAACTGATGTCTTCTTTAGGCTGAATATAAGCAACACCATTGGCGATAGCTTCGGCAGTGACTGAATAGGAATTATTGCCTATCTTTGCGGTACCATCACCTTCAACAGACCAGCCATCTTGAACTTGGATAATATAACTTAACGATTCAGAACCATCGGTGTCCGCCAAAGCGCCTTCAATAACGTCTTTGAGGTAAATAGCTTCATCCTCTAGTCCCTTGTAGTCTTTAACAGACACATGAGGAGTATCAGCATCAGGTGAAATATCGACAGTAACGGTATGTACAATACTTGCCGTTTTATCATCTGGGTCAGCGAATGAATTGCCAGACTCTGTTGCAACCGCAGTAATCTCAAACTCAAAGCGACCCGCTAGGTTGTCGTCAGCCCTGATTTCCATTTTATCAATCTGAGCCTGTGTGTAAGATTTCCCTTCTTTGACTGCGTTGCCATTTAACGTCAAATTCAAGCCGTCAGGAATCCCACTAATCTGGTAGCTCAATGTTTCTGACGTATCTTGATCCGCCAGCTGAGCTGTTATGTCCAAACTGACTGGGTCTGAGTCATCTTCTACTGAATGATAGGAGAATACGGAAGCCGACCAATCCGGTGCATCAGCCACCGGTAAAACAGACACTGCAACATCAGCCGTCAGTTCTTTAGGATCCGTATCAGTGCTAATGATTGCGTTGATCGCTAGGATAACCGTTGAGGTGGTATTGGATTCATGAAGCGCGGGACGATAAGTCAACTGTCCATTAGGCCCAGTGAACTGACTATCAATCGCTGCCAATTGACTTCCAGACAAGGTGACCTTGCCGTCTACAACTTGAAGCAACACCCCATCAAGGTACAAGCTACCACCGTTTAGCGATGCTTCTGAGAACTCGATAGCAGTAACGGTTTCGCTTTGGTCGACATCGCCGGTTGCCACACTTACAACGATAATCGCGTCATTGTCTTCTGTGGTTTCAGAATCTTCATAACGAATAAAACCTTCGTTATCATCCAGAATAAGCTCAGCAGTACTGGTAACTTTATCACCGTCCGCATCTCGCACCAGATAATCGATGTCATCGACGATCTTAGGATCTGCAGGGTTTGTTGATACATTGGGATTTGTAGTCAGCTGGTAGCTACCATCTGAAGAAAGCGTAAACTGACCGTAAGTAGACCCACCATCATAATCATTAATTAGATTAATCGTGATAGGAGTGCCTGCGTTATCAAAGGTATAGGTAGTACCGCGATAGTCAAAACTTACAATGGTTGCGCCATCGGCACCTGCGAATTTTTCTGTTAGAAATTGTCCATTAAGGTCATCACCCTCAACCATTTCAATTGCCCCTGAACGCGCAACTGGGACAGCATCTGTTACGTTGACAGAATAAATTGCCGGATCAGAGCTATCGCCGTCCGCATCGTTGACCACCAGTTCAAAATTGAGGGCTAGATTATTCTCTCCATCAGCATTGGCGTGATCGAGAGGTGCATAAAGGTCGAACTCTGTTGTCCCGTCAGTATTAAAACGAATCCTAAATATATTGTTTCCATCAGAATCTTGACCGTAATACCAACCATCAGAATCGACAGCTTGCAGTGAAATGTCTTTCCCTGCACTCGAATATGAAAGTGCATCAAACGCAGCGGTGTCGACCGTCACAGAGACAACATCATCGGAACCTTCGATTATTCCTAACGAAGGGCTAGAATCTTCAACACCAACCTGTTCGCTGTCTCCAAGCAGACCGTCTTCATCAACAGAAATGCTTCCGATAACAGTAATTTTAGGGTTTGCACCATCGTAAATCTTAATATCAGATTCTTGTGTATCTCGTGAACCGTCTGAATCGATTGTGACGATTGAGGCTGGAATCGACAGCTCTGTGTCCTTCACACCGGTTCCGTGGTCTATTGACTGGTACAAATCAATCTCAACCGTGACATTCGTGGAACCATTGGCTTCTAAGCTAAAATCTTCAGGAAGTCTCACTTGGAAAACAGCATCGCCATTCGACAATACCGCATCAAACGTTCCATCCCCATTATCTCGCCAAGACAATGCTTCACCATTACGTGTCACCGCCTCACCGTCACTATCAAGAACGGCTTGGCCAGTTGTCACATCTAACCCCAAGAACACGAGTGGATCGTTGCCCGCACTCACGGCTAAGCTTGCACTCGCTGTTGTTCCAACACCAGACGGGGTTGTATCAGCAACAGGGTTTTCACTCAACTCGACCATGCCAGAGCCAATCGTAGGCTCCCCACCATCCGTAATCGAGATGTTCAAGGTTAATTGAGTTTCATCGTTGTCATCATCTTTTGCTGTGATGACAAAAGGAATTTGGTCGGTTCCATTCGTTTGGTCGAGGCCCTTGAATAGTTCAAAGGTGTAAGTGACATCAGTATCGGTCTCACCTGACAGAGAGGTAAAGCTCAAGGTGAACGCTTTATTTTCAGCACTTTCAGAGCCAACATAACCAGTAAGTTCATTTCCGTCTGCAGAGACCACATAGATGATCTGTACACCCCCACTAAACAACTGCGGCTGATCTCCAACATCAAAAAATACAGACTCAACAAAGTCACTTCCGACGTTGAGATTGAAAGTGCCAGTATCTGAAACACTGCCGTGAATAAGATCTGATTCGTCCACAGCAGCATTGCTAGTTGAAGTTAATATTGGGTCGGCTCCATCCTGGATGATCCAGTCGAATTGCCCTTGTTTTAAAGAAGTGCCATCTAAATCCGTTCCATCAATAATAAGTGGCAGGGTGATGGAGTCGTTGCTGAACAGGTGGTTGATAGGCTGTTCTAACACTAATGTGACATCTGCTAGAACATCGATACCACTAGCGACTGCACTCAACGTTAGCGTGAATATCGTTTCACCATTTGCTTGTGCGGTAATCGTTTTACCATCATTCGCTAACGTGTAGGTTAGAGGAAAGTTCTCATCTCCGGTCGTCAAGCCCAAGGCGTCTAACTGCACCAGAGTATTAGCATTAAATACAATAGAAGCGGGATCTGGATTATCTGATCCAGCGGAAACGGTAAACTGGCCGACTACAGTTTGAATTCCATCAGACACATCACCTTCAGAGCTGGTCGTTGTCCCATCAACAACTAGCCCTGCATCACCATCAAAAATATCAATGACCGCAGTGCCGTTTCCGAAATCATTACTGATGTCGCCAGCAACATAGTTGAAGGTGATGTTCTGATCAACTGTGTGGTCCAAATTCCTGTTGGCGACGAACGTCCAGTGGCCATTCGCAAATACGGTCAAGGTGCCTTCGCTAGTAGCAAATGAAACCGGAGAGCCACCAACAATCGTCTTGGTCGTACCATCAACTTCAACACTTTTTATCGTAAGTTGAGTATCCAAATCGATGTCGTTATTCAACACGTTCCCTGACGCAATCTCACCCTCGATCATTTGATAAGACTCATCAAAAACCAGAGGTTCAGAATCTTTGATGACAATAGGTAAACGTCCTATCACTAACTCCGTTGTACCATCAGCATCGGTTTGCAAACCTTCGATGAGCAGAGCCGTCAGAATTGAATCTAACCCAGCTTCCTGATCAATCGCCTTATAAAAATTGATATTTACGTTGCTGCCGGAAATTGACGCATCGAATACTTTTTGCCCATCGCTTCGTGTGCCAATTAGGCTTTGTTTATCAGCCGATACAGCAACGGTTATCGATAGGGTTTGAGAAGTTAGTGACTCTGCGATGCTTTGATCATCGCTAAAAGAGAAGTCCGCATAATCGATGCGAATATCAGAGGTCTGAGTTTGATTTCCAAAAATCCCGACAACAGTTTCTGAGAACACAACCGACTCGGGCAGTATAATGCTTGGCATATCATCGATAGCTTGATTGCCTACCGTATTGAATACTTTGGCATCAACCGTCCATTCTGACGCCAAGTTTAGGGACGAGACATCTATATTTTCAACAACCCAATTACCTGATGCATCAACAACACCCTCAAACACAAGAGTCTGAGAGCCATCATTAACTTCAATATAAACAGGAAGACCTTCGGCAACATTGGTTGTGCCTTGCATGGTT
Source organism: Vibrio sp. 10N.261.55.A10 (assembly GCF_041470825.1). Lineage (NCBI taxonomy): Bacteria > Pseudomonadati > Pseudomonadota > Gammaproteobacteria > Vibrionales > Vibrionaceae > Vibrio > Vibrio sp. 10N.261.55.A10. The sequence continues at coordinate 38,570 of NZ_JBFRNC010000035.1, forward strand.
GTAAGTTGGCCGCCACGAAATGCCAAAATACTAAAACCGTCTAGCGTATCAATGTCTATAACAGGCGAAACAGTATCAATAACAATTTGCCCTGCGCTATTTATTGCAGAAGCAGGGTTACCGGCAACGTCAACAGTGTCAGCCTCAATTTGAATGCCACCATCGGAAAAGCTGGTTAGATCCACGCCTTCAACTGACCAAGCACCATCAATCACAGTTGCCGTCAGAACAATGACATTCGTTGTGCTGTCAGAAATGCGAATATTGACCGTTTGGCCATCTTCTACGTTCTGTACCGTACCAAAGAATTTAGCCGACTGAATTTCGAAGCTATTGAGGACACCGTCGCCACCATCATCAACCGCAGCGGTGATGTCCGCTAGCGTATCTTTCACGATCGTGTCGGTCGCTGTTGTAGGGTTTCCAGCAATATCGATAGTATTGGCAACAACGGTTAGCTCACCTTCTGCAAAGCTTGAGTAGTCTTGAAGAGTCAGAGTCCAAGTTCCGCCGGATACTTCCGTTGTGTATTCTTGTATCGTTCCTTGGCTATCGGTAATTGAAATGTTGATGGTTTGCCCATCTTCTACATTGGCAATCGTACCAACTAGCACCCCATTCGATATTTCAAATTGATTGTAAAACTCATCACCAAAGCCATCGAAGTCAACCTCAATGTTGGCTAATGTGTCTTTGATTGTGGAATCGTTAGCTGCAATGCTATTGCCAAAATCATCAGCAATGACAGCATCGACTTGAAGATCCCCCTCCTCCAATGAAGAGAGGTCGACGCCATTGACGACATACGTTTCATCGCTTGTGATGGCTGTGGTGGTTACTGTGTTTCCGTTAACATCAGTGATGGTCAGAACAACGGTACGCCCGTCTCGAACATCCACTGCCGTGCCCGTAATCGTGACACTTGGTACTTCAAACTGATTTTCGTAACCGTCTCCACCATCCAAAATATCAACGGTTAATAGTGCACTAGGTAACAGAATATCAAGGTTACCCTCATTCGAGGTTGTATCTTCGTCGGCATATTCTGCAGGACGCGTATCAAAACCCGCCTCAGCGAGCGTTTCATCTAAGGTGGAACGAACATAAACAATAAAAGAGGCGCTGGAACTAGGTTGGTCATTTACTGAGTTAGGCTGTTGAGGTGCGCTTTCAATGTTGTTGACGAGTTCGGTGACCACCTTTTCCAACTGTTGTTCAACTGCGGCGATTTGTGGTTCGGTTAGGGGCTGAGCCTCTTGTAAATTCTGAGGTTCAATGCTGACGACTTGCACGCCTTCAACTTTTGGCTGCGTAGCAGGTAATTGAAGCCAAGTCCCATCAGGGAATACTTGCCACACAACACCACCAACTTCGATATATAAAATAGGATCCATCCTAAACCTCTTCCTTACAAAAACGCTGACCTTGAGAACATCAATTTACTCAATAAAAAGCCGGAGAAATCAGCACACTCTCTTTAGTTAATACTAGCAAACAACAAACCATTAACAGTTAATTATCACTAATACGCTGTAAAGTAAACCGATAGGCTGTGACTGCATTCAGTTATATCTATCGTCACAAAATACATTCAATGAATGTGTCATAATGTTGAAATTACTGGTTAAATTTCAAGGAATGTCATGACTGCAACGAACTATCTAAACCAATTGAATCAAAAGTATCTTGCGACTCATAAAGCGAAAGAAGACTTCTTTTGGGATACATATATGGGTATCAGTGACGACCACGATGGTTCGACACTCGCACAGACTCAGTGGACGGAATTTCTAAGCTCTGCCGAACAGATTACTGCTATCGAAACGCAACTCGCTGCTATTGATGAAATTCAAGATCCTCTCGAAAAAGAGAGTACGCTGACAGGCTTGAATGGTTGGTTGGCGACCTTTAGATCTCACGCTATTGAGTCTGAGCAGTCACAGAAGCTTAAATCCGATCTCATAAAGTTTGAGGCTGAACTGTTTGAGAAAAAACAGAATCATGTAATGACTTACGTAAATGAAACAGGTGATGAAACAGAAGGATCGCTGCCCGTTTTAGGTTCAGCCGTTAGAAGTAATGGTAATGAACAAGTTAGGCTTTCTGCACATCAAGCATTATTAGATTTAGAGCAATGGCTGCTGGTTAACGGCTTTATTGAGCTGATCAAAAAACGTAACCAATTTGCTCAATCACTGGGGTTTAAAACCTTCTTTGATTACTCGGTGGTAAAAACCGAACAGATGACGACAGAACAACTGTTTACGATTCTGGATGACTTCGAAGCACGCACGCGTGATAGCCATCAGCAAAGCCTAGCCAATTTGGCAGAGCAGAAAGGCGAGAATGCACTTCAAGCCCATAACTTTACCTACTCTTTTGCAGGTGACGTTATGAATGATCTTGATCCTTATGTTCCGTTCTCAAAGTCACTTCGACGCTGGATTGAATCTTTTGGTCGCCTCAACATCGAATACTCTCAAGCGACATTAAAATTGGATCTGCTTGATCGTAAAGGTAAGTACCCTAATGGCTTCTGCCATGGCCCTATCCCTTCTTTCTATGACCAAGATGCTTGGGTTGCGGCCCAAGTTAATTTCACTAGCAACGCTAAGCCCGATCAAATAGGCAGTGGCTATGATGGGATTAACACACTATTTCACGAAGGTGGTCACGCGGCGCATTTTGCTAATGTAAAAATGAACGCCCCTTGTTTCTCTCAAGAGTTTGCGCCGACTTCGATGGCTTATGCTGAAACACAATCCATGTTCTGCGACAGCTTGTTAAATGACGCTGACTGGCTAAAACAGTACGCTCTAAATGCGGACGGGCAACCTGTGCCAGATGATCTAATTAAAGCCATCATCGACAATAAACAGCCCTTCCGAGCTTACCAAGAACGCAGCATTCTTGTGGTTCCATATTTCGAGCGAGCCCTGTACGAATTAGCTGATGAAGACCTCACGCCTGAAAAAATCACGGCACTTGCTCGTAGCAGTGAAAAGGCAATTCTTGGATTGTCTTGCAGCCCTCGTCCACTGATGGCGATCCCTCACTTATTGTCTGATGAAGCATCTTGCTCATACCAAGGTTATCTATTGGCTCATATGGCGGTGTATCAAACACGAGCTTATTTCACCGACAAGTTTGGTTACTTAACAGATAACCCAGAGATCGGGCCTTTGTTGGCGAAACACTATTGGCATAAAGGCAATAGCGTGAACCATAACGGTACAATCGAAAGCCTGACTGGGGAAGGTTTTAATGCCAAATATCTCGCTGACGAGTGTAACTTATCGCCAGAGGAGGCTTGGGCGATTGAGGAGCAAAAAATCAAACAGCTGTCGACAAGAGAACGTGCACCAGTCGCGGATTTGAATGCGAAGGTATCGATCGTTGATGGAGCAACTGAATTAGCGAATAATGCAAAGTCGAATGACCAAATGTGTGATGATTTTGAGCACTTTATTATTGAGCAATACGGTCGATAGATTGAGTTTTAATGCTAATGAAAAAGGCAAAAATGAGTAGTGACATAACTCATTTTTGCCCCAAAACAAGCTAGAGCAGGATTGAGGCTAATTTCAAGACACGCGATTAGACTTACTTTTCCTTATGTCTAGAGTTCTGACTATGTGGCCAAATTTACTGATCCACTACAGTTGATGCTTCTTCGTAAGAAAGGTGATCTGGAAAAGTTATAAAGCGATCTTCATGACCAACCACTTCCTGAGCTAACATACCATCAGTACTGCCTCCGCCTCTGGCCACATCGTTGCTACCTTGATTGATCGCGACAGTGTCCCAAGTCGGAAAAAACAGACCAACCACGCGGTTCCAACCTGAAGATGTGTAACCTTGCTACCGTCAGCAATCACATCACCTCCGCCAACAGCAGATGAGGCAAATTCAGACATCTGGATAAGGTCTCGACTCGGTTTTATCGTGAATTTTTCATGATGGGCTCGCTATTGAATTGAAAAATAAGGACAGGAGAGAATGACTCCCGCCATAAAGACCATCAATTAGTTAAGTTTGATTCGAAGCACATGGTATGGCTTGGTTGAACCTTCTTCGCCTTCGTTGAAAGCAGGGTGGAAGTGAAGAGAGTTTTGAGTGACGTACAAGTAATCACCCTGGATAGAGAAACCATCTGCCCATGACAATAACTTGTCATCTTGTGCAAAGATTTTGTAGCCGTCTTTATTCACCACACCAACAGCATTTTTCTCAATATCACCGACATAGATATCACCGTTATCTGCGATAATCATGCCATCACTTGGACGTTTTTCACTGAAAAATTCAATCTGCTCGGCCAATGCATCTTCACTAAGCGCTGTGTTAGCAAGAGCAGCGGCAGGAATACGGTAGATAGCACTACCATTGACTGTACCAAAATATAGCCATTCATTATTTGCATCAATAGTGATTGGATTCACACCAAGATAAAGCGCATCAACGCTACCATCTTCACGCTTTGTCGCCATACGAGAACTATCAATCACAACTTCATGCTCAGGTGAAAGCAGTGCTTTATTTGATTGCAAAACGCGGCGAGATTTACCTGTATTTAAATCTACAACAACAAAGGCAGGCGCAGCTTCGCCATACAGATTACCTAAACTCGTATCGGCAATGTACATCTGGTTACGCAGTGTATCTAATGCAAAATCCTGTAAAAAAGAGTTACCGACCTGTACGTCTTTTCCAATTTCAATGCGTTTAAATAGCTTATCGTTGACGGTATCCCATGCAACAATTTGCGAAGGCGAAGTTTCACTGCCCATATCTAACACCCACACAACACCATCATCGGTACTATCAATACCGATTACTGAAGCCAAACCAACCTCACCTTTATCTGGACCATCTGCCCAGTCTTGGGTTGGAAATGCTTTGGTTGAGCCATCCTTCATCAATTCAACAACACGAAGTTCAGGTGCATCAAGGGGTTGCATAGAAAGGAAAGTACGCCCCTGCTTCGTTACTGTAATGTTCCCTGGTCGTGTGCCATCAAGCTTGGCAACCACTTCGATATCAGCCGCTTGCGCTGTGTTAACTATCATCGCAGTCGCAAGTGTTAGTAAGATTTTGATATTTTTCATGTCGAGCCTCATTGGTGTTCTTTGATGCCCTAACCGTTTTAGTCAGGGCATAGTGCTATAACAAGCTTGTTTTATGTTGTCGTTACGCGATCTTAGTCATTTCGTTGACTGTGAAGCTTGCGACAGAGCCTTCCGTTGCTGTCATGTAGTCCGCAAGGTGCTGGTTGCCCATATGAGCCTGCCAAAGTTCACGTGATACCCAGTTTTCATAAAAAGTAAAATGCGCTGGGTTTTCGTTGTCTTGATGAAGGTCATAGTTGATGCAACCTTCTTCAGCGCGAGTAATGTCGATAAGCTTTAGTAGCTCGGCTTTCACCAGTTCAATTTTGTCGTCATTAGCTTTGATGTTTGCAACAATCGTTAATGTAGTCATGGGATGTTCCTTTTAAATTTGATACCGAAATCGTCGGTAATTTTGATGTCTTTAATGTTTTAGTGATAGGGCAACTCGTCATGTCATATTGAGTTACTCACTAAATGTAGTACAGGTACTACACTCAATTACTGACTTATATTGTAAATACTTTCAAATCTATTTTGATAATTGAATGTTTAAATACGTTAATTTTTAACTAAGCGATCTTGGTCATTTCGTTGACAGTGAAACTTGCGACAGAGCCTTCGGTTGCTGTCATGTAGTCAGCAAGGTGCTGGTTGCCCATATGAGCTTGCCAAAGTTCACGTGATACCCAGTTTTCATAAAAAGTAAAATGCGCTGGGTTGTCGTTGTCTTGATGAAGGTCATAGTTGATGCAACCTTCTTCAGCACGAGTTATCTCGATAAGTTTTAGTAGCTCAGCTTTCACAAGTTCAATTTTGTCGTCATTGGCTTTGATGTTTGCAACAATCGTTAATGTAGTCATAGGAGTTTCCTTCGTTCTGAGTTAGTGCCGTGCTTAGCGCACTGCGTTGTTGGTATGGAGGTATAATAGCGCGAACATTACCAATGAAAAACAGCCCATCAATTGAATAATTACCAATTAAAATTTGATAATAATCTTTTAATATTTCATGTGGTGCGATATAAAGGGATAGTCATTTTCAGATTTTGTTAACACACTGATTAAAAGGTAACGGTTATGCTCTTAGAGGATTTTCAGGTCATTTTAAAAGTCGCAGAGTTTCGCAGCATCACTGCTGCTGCGACAAATCTGGATATGCGCACGGCAACGGCAAGTGCGGCGGTGAAACGTGTTGAGGCATCATTAGGGGCTGAATTATTTGTACGAACGACTCGTCATTTACGCTTATCTTCTGCCGGCGAGCGTTATTTGCCTCAGTGTGAAGAGGCGTTGCAGATGCTTGAAAAAGCCAAAATGAACATGCGTGAAGAGCTAGGGATTATTGATGGAGAGATCCGCATCGCCCTTTCGTCTGATTTGGGCCGAAATGTGGTCACACCTTGGCTTGATGAATTTTTGTTGGACTACCCAGACGTTTCACTTCGCTCCAGTATCAGTGACAGCAACATCGATTTTTATCGAGATTCTGTTGATATGGCGCTGCGCTATGGCTCACCAACCGATGCGAGTATGTACGGTTTTAAAATTTGTGATGTGCCAAGGCTGTTGTGCGCCAGCCCGGAGTATTTAGCAAAATACGGTACTCCATCCGAGCCAGATGATCTGCTTGAACATAATGCCCTGTTTTACCAGTTACATGATATTTTGCAAAATGAGTGGTTGTTTAATGATGGAAAAGAGGACATTAAGGTAAAACTGAAAGGTAACAGAGCATCTAATGATGGCGATCTTGTTCGGCGCTGGTGTGTGGCGGGGAAAGGGGTAGCAATCAAGTCTTGCCTCGATATGGCCGATGACTTGCTAACAGGGAAAGTAGTCAATGTAATGGCAGACTATAAACCGACTTCCACTGAGCTTTGGTTAATATGCCCAAGCCGACAATCTATTACCCCAACCGTCCGCCTAATAAGGGATATGCTTAGAGAAAAGACCGAACAGATTCTAATCCAAATGAAGGACAAAGGGATTCTATTGGGTTAACTGTTGAGGTTGTGAGGGCGTGGAAATTGCCAGCCCTCAGTAAAGCGGTGATGGTCTTAACTACTGATGGTTGTCCAACCACTCACGAGTCACATCATCAACCGCTAATCCCGCACGGCAAACCTTGTAATCCAATTCTGCGATGATTTCATTTGAAAAGCGCAATTGATCTAGCTGTGCCAACTGTGCTGGGGTAAATACGATTGATCTTTCTTGTCGAAGTAATAATATGGCGCGATCAACGCTACCCAATAATCCTTTGGGCTCTTTTAATTCACGGATAGTAAATAGGTGGTGCAAGAACTGTGGTTTCCACAATGGCACAATAACCCACTCATTATTTTCAACCGCACGTTCGTAGGCACCAAAGCAATCCTCTTCTGAACCAGAGTGAAAATGATAACCCACATCGCTTAATCCATATTGGTCCATCATTTCAATAGAGAATCGGGTAATGCCAGCACCTGGGTTAATACCTTGAATGTGTTTGTTGGTGCGCTTAACGACTTCTGGTTTTAATAGGTCACTGATTTGTGAAACAACCTCCTCAGGTACATAATCGGGCACCCCCCATAGAGCGTACGGTTTATAGTGCAAACCTAACTCTAACAAAGGCTCTACCGTTTCAACATCGGATTTATAGATACCGTGGCTTGAAGGTAACCAGGCAGAAGAGAGCATGTCGATACGGCCCACTTTTAGATTTTGGAAATTTTCTTGATGTGGTGCGTAGACACGTTCCACCTGAAAACCCATATCAGTTAAGACATGGCTAACTATCGATGCAGTAACGCGATGAAAAGATAAATCGGTAATCCCGAGATTGATAATGTTAGACATAACGTGACCTTATGATAAAAGAAAAAGAGGTTTTAAAATCGCATTTAAAGTGCCGTGAGGCCGGAATAGAGCATCTTTGTTCCCGTAAGAAACAGAACGCTATAACTTATCTTGTAAATCAACTGTTGAGAGATGATATTCACCATCCACACACCGGCTCTAACCCCTAAAAACGCAATCGGCACCAAAACTAACGAGGTCATCAAGTTTTGCATATCGAGCAGCCCCATATAGCTGTATGGGATCAACTTAATAAAATTAAGCACCGTGAAAAATACTACGCTGGTGCCGATTAATTGTTCTTTCGGCAGATTTTTTGGCAGTAGATGCATGCTTGCAGGCGGACCACCGGCATGGGCAATTGTACTGGAAAACCCAGACAACATACTTAAGGCATAGCCCTTTATCGGGTGGCTAAATTGAACCTGCTTTAGCAGAAACTTTTGTGTTAAAAAGACCAAAGCCAGCCCCCCAATGATAAGTTCAACTACAGATGTTGACAGACTACCCATAAAATAAGCAGCACTCATCACCCCCAAAATAGCGAAGGGCATCATACTTTTTAGCTCGACGTAATTGCAGTTCTTGCGGTGGTAAAACAGCGCCATTAAATCCATACCACACAATAATGGTAATAAAATCGCAGCGGCTTGAACTGGCGATACGCTCATCGCCATCAAAGGTACCGATAGCATCCCCAAAATACCGCCGACCCCTCCCTTGCCCATGCCATAGAAAAAAACGGCAGGTATCGCTGCAACATAAAACCAAAGGTCTGTGATCATGATATGTAAACCAAGAAAATACGTAGATGAAAACAAGTGTATTTGAGCAAAAAACTTTTAAAGCCATTGACTCAAATAAGGGGGTATACAAAGTTGGCTTAAGCGATTTGGGTCATTTCGTTTACAACGAAGCTAGCCACACAGCCTTCAGCTGCTGCCATATAATCGGCAAGGTGTTGATTACCCATATGTGCTTGCCAAAGTTCACGTGATACCCAGTTTTCGTAGAAAGTGAAGTGTGCTGGTTTTTCGTTGTCTTGGTGGAGGTCATAGTTGATGCAACCGTCTTCGGCACGAGTGACGTCGATTAATTTCAACAGCTCTGCTTTTACCAGTTCGATTTTGTCTTCATTGGCCACGATGTTTGCAACGATAGTTAGCTTAGTCATAGTGTGTTCCTTTGTATGGAGTTGAAGCAGCTGATGGTGTGCTGCGTTGTTGGTTTGGGTGTATATTACGGTGATTATTGCAAAGTAAAAACAGCCTAGAAATTGATTTATTATCAAATTTAGTTTGAGAATTGATTTTTAAGTCTGACCATAAAGAGGGAATTAGATCGCGTTGTGTGGTGATGTGCACGGTGTTTATCTATTTGTTTTTGATAATAATTCAAATAATACCGCGTTTTTACCGTGTAAAATTTGCCGTAGGATGGCCAAATCAATTTCAATTCATTGGATAAATAGCCATGTCACAGATACATTTTCAACAGGGCCCAATACGCCCACCATCAGAAGCAGACAGTTTGCTTATCAGAACCACACAAGGGTGCCCGTGGAATAAATGTAAGTTCTGCACCCTTTTTGAAGGCATGGAGTTCTCTATTCGTCCGGTTGAAGATATTAAGCGTGATATCTGGGCGGCGAGGGCGTTTTATAAAAACAGAACCTTTGATAGCTGTTTTTTGCAAGATGGCGACTCATTCGCCATGGAAACCCAAGACTTACTTGACGTGCTCAATACACTGAAAGAGGCTTTTCCGGAGCTTAAACAGATCAGCTCTTATGGCCGGGCGCAGACCATGACTAAAAAATCGCCAGCGGAGATGAAAGCAATCTGCGATGCTGGGCTAAACATGCTTTACTGCGGTATGGAGTCGGGATCTATCGAGGTTCTAAAACTGATGAAAAAGGGGATCACCCCGAAATCAATCTTGAAGTCAGCCGAATATGCCAAGCAAGCGGGTATGAAAATGATGACCTTCATTATCCTTGGCTTAGGTGGAAAAGAACTGTCAGAGCAACATATCGCAGCAACGGCCGAGCTACTGAATCAAATCAACCCAGACGAAATTCGCATACTCTCGCTGGCGGTTAAATCGGGAACTGAATTGGATGAGTTAGTACAAAACGGCCAATTTACACCACTAACAGAGCGAGAGATGCTTGAAGAACAATATCAGCTTATCAGCAAGCTAGACGGCATAACGGGTAATTATGGCAACTTCCATGGCATCAATGTATTGACGGAACTTAATGGACAATTACCACAAGATAAAGAGACATTTTTGCGCACCATTGAGCACTTTATGATGATGAGTGAAAACGACCAGAATAACTTTGTTTTAGGTCGCCGCATGCACTATTACGCCACACTGAGTGATATGCGAAATCAGCTTATGTATGACAGCGTACAAAAAGAACTAGACCGAATTAAGCTGCAAAATCTTGGCAATCTTGACGATATTTTCTATCAACTCCGCCAACGTATGATCTAATAGTAAGGAACAGCGCAATGATAAACAATCTAGATAATTGGACGATTCAAAATGAAAACCCAGAGCACTGGTCGTTTAAAAATGAAGTGCTTACAATGCAAGTTCAAGAGGGCAATATCTTTGGTGCTGGCGCTAATGATGTAAAAAACATCTTTATTTATCCGGTAGACAAGCCAGAATACAGCGCGGAGGTGACGATTAATCTAGATCCGAACCTCAGTTTCGAGCAGGCTGGACTAGGGATTTACTGGGACAATGATAACTATATAAAAATCAGTAAAGAGATGTTTATGGGTGCGCGATCGCTGGTGTTTGTTGTAGAACAAAATGGTCAGCCTGATATTAAACATCGCTTATTATTCGGTGAGTCGACAGTATCGGTAAAGCTTGAAAGAAGCGACACTAAAGTTCGCGCTTATTATCGAACGCAAGATAACGACACATGGCAGTCAATTATAAGCACTGCCGCACTATCAGGGCACGAGCAAGGCGTTATGCTTTACACCTTTAGCGGCAGAATCACTGTGCCCAACTTTGCTGAATTTAGTGAGTTTGAGCTAACTGATTTGAACTAATGTGCATCCCGCATAAGATGAACTGGCCTGCTCCATTAATAAAGATTGAGTGGGTTAGTTAAGTGACGTTGCCATACTTTTAATGATCCATGTGTTGCTGAATTAGCAATTTCGCTAAAACGGAATTGTCCAGAACCTTGCTGGCGGGACGATGTAACTCAGAAATGCCCCATTGCTTGCCAGTAACGTTCAACTTCACAAATCACAGTGTGGTGGTTTGACCTACTTTTTCTTGTCTGTGTAATGTCTGTTAATCTGGGTGCCTTACCATTTAAGTACTAACGGTACAATAACTTAACCACGGTAGTTGGCGCTGCCCAGCACTTCACGCGCCGTTTGCTGGTAATAATAAGGATTTAAGAGGCTATATGAAAAGAAGCATTCCCGCACCAGTAATAGCGGTTTTATCAAACAATTTAGCTGCGCTTGAAACCCATGCAAGTCTAGATAATCTTTTTCTGTATGCTGATGCACCAGGAGAACCACCTGAAGGTTCAAAACCTGTCAAAGTGCAAGCGTGGCTAAGGCTCATTAATAAAGAGTCAGATGACCCGCTAAAGGTTCTTGGTAAGCTAATTGAGACGTTCATGGAGTTGCCAGAGCAAGAAGAGGAAGATGTTTTATTGTGGGGAACTAACGTTACCAATCACAAAAAAGAATTCAAAGGAAAGCTCGAATCAATTCTTTCACAGTGCAATCTGACTTACATCGCTGGCGGTCTTGTATCTGATGGTAGTTCTGCTCCGAGTCGCTCGTTATCAGATTTAATTAAAGGTAGAGACATTCCCTCGATTGAAGCCGAATTTACAAGGGCACTAGCAAACGTAAACTCTGAACCTAGAGAATCAGTATCAGCAGCATGTAACATTTTGGAATCAATATTTAAGGTATACATTGCGGACGAACAATTAGACAAACCCCAGAAGCAAGACTTACAAAATGTTTGGAAGGTTGTGCGTGGCGACTTAGGTTTTGACCCTAAGTTAGTTCAGGACGACGATCTCAAAAAGGTACTATCGGGAATCCTATCGATTGTTGATGGTATTGGTGCTTTCCGTACACATGCTAGCTCCGCGTACGGTGAGGGACGTATTATGTATAAATTAAAGCCTCGTCATGCTCGATTAGCAGTTCATTCAGCCCATACAATAGCAATGTTCGTGCTTGAGACTTGGGACGAAAAACGTGAGTCAGCGAGACAACAAACGACTATGACAGATACTTGCTGGGAATGATCATGGCAAACACACTCTTGCCCCAATGTGTGTTTCGACCCCGCTAAGCGCTATCGGTTAACATGACTTTTTCAAGAATAAAACTATTACCAAAAGCCAATTGTTATACACCAGGTTGACTCAGCTCATTAGTTGAAATTCACTAAATTTAGCAAAATTCGGTGTGTTTGAACTTCCACTGAAGGTATAAAGCATCACTCCTTTTGCTAGTCCATTTAATGTCTTCGCAGATCCAATGACATGCCAAGACTGCTTTTGATTGCCTCCCAAGTAGGCTGTGATAGTACCCTCATTGTTTTCTAATCTAACTGAGGCTGTCGCGCCTTCAAATGAGCAGCGCTGTTTGATCTCAGGCCGACCATTTTGCTCTATAACAAACACAATCGAAAGCTCGCCCATGAACATTTCTTTGCTAATTTTGATGTAGTTGTTGTTGTCCCAGTAAATGCCTAAGCCAGCTTGTTCAAATGGCAAGGTTGGCTCTAAGGTGATGGTGACTTCTGCGCTATAATTGGGCTGAGATACGGGGTGGATGAATATGTTATCCACGTCACTTGAACCCGCGCCAAAAATATTGCCCTCTTGCACTTGCATCGACAACTGCCCATTTTCAAATGACCAATGGCTTGGGTTCTCATTTTATATGTACCAGTCGTTTAAATTCTTCATCTCGGACTCCTTGGGTCTAAATCATGCGTTGGCGAAGGCTATAAAAAATATCTTCAAGGTCACCAAGTTTTTGCTGCTCTATGCGCTTTAGCTGTTGCTGCACCGTGTCATACATAAGCGTATTGTTCATGTCATTCAGTGTTGCATAGTGGTGGGTGCGACGGCCTAAAATAAAGTTATTTTGCTCGTTTTCTTTCATCATCATGAAATGATCAATGGTACGCAAAAATGTCTCTTTATCTTGTGGTAATTGTCCATTAAGTTCCGTCAATACATTGATGCCATGGAAGTTGCCATAATTACCCGTTATGCCGTCTAGCTGCGATACCTGCTGTGTTCTTTTATGGGATGGGAAAAGGCGGTGTTGGAGGAATTTTGGGTATGCTCTCGGTGCCACTAATGGCAATGAGTGTTTCGCCTGTCCAAGCTGCTGCTATTTTATTGCCACTTTTATGTGGAATGGATCTAATGGCGCTGTTTTATCATCGTAAAAATTGCAATTATGCCGAACTCAAAGTCATGATGCCTTTTGCGGTATTAGGGGTTATGGCCGCTTCTTACTTCATGGGCAGTCTTCCGACACACATTGTTGAACTAATGATTGGTGGATTGGCGCTGACTTTTCTGGGGCAAAAGTTATTGTTGAAGCAATCAGGTTCACCTAACCGAATCAAAGGCTATGCATTAAACCTATTATCAGGTTTTTCGAGTACGATAGCTCATGCTGGGGGGCCGCCAGCAAGCATGTATTTGCTACCCAAGAAACTGCCTAAAGAGCAACTTATCGGCACCAGCGTTGTGTTTTTCGCTGGGCTTAATTTTGTTAAGATAGTCCCATACAGTTATATGGGACAGCTTGATACACAAAACTTGATGACCTCACTCGTACTTGTACCTATTGCATTTCTGGGGGTGAGAACCGGTGTTTGGTTGGTTAACATCATCACTCAAGAGCTGATTTACAAAATCAGCTATAGCGTATTATTCATTACGGCTATAAAAATGTTGTACTCTGGAGTCACCACGCTATAAGTCATCGGCAGTATCTATAGCACTCCTTTTTCTGCTAATTGCTCAAGTATCACGTTAGTTTTCTCTCTAAAGAAATCTCTTAACAGCCGAACCGTTGGTGTGATGGACTGACGGCTCGGGCAAACCAACCAGAGTTCAGTCGGCGTTGGTTTGTACTCTTTCATAATACTCACCACTCGACCTGCTAAAAGGTCATCAGACATATCAAGGCACGATTTGATTGCCACCCCTTTACCAGCAACACACCAACGCCTCACCAGATCGCCATCATTCGAAGCTCTATTGCCTTTCAGTTTTACCTTATGAGTCGTATCCTCATGACTGAATAACCACTCATTTTGCAACACATCATGCAATTGATAAAACAACGCATTGTGCTCAAGTAGATCGTTCGGCTGAGTGGGTGCTTGATTTTCCGCTAAATAGCTAGGGCTTGCACACAGCACTCTCGGTACATCACAGATTTTAAAGCCATACATATTGGCATCGGTTGGTGAGCCATAGCGCAGAGCCATGTCGACAGAATCACGGTAGAAATCAATATTGCTATCGCTAATACTTGAACGCAGTGAGACATTCGGGTACTGCAATAAAAACTCATCTAACCAAGGAGTAATAAGGTTACGTCCCAAATCAGACGATAGCGCGATACGAATTTCACCATCAATAATGCCCAAATCTTCATGCATATTCATTTTGGCCCGCTCAAGCATCTTTAGCGCTTCTTCACACTGAGGTAAATAACGCTCACCAGCAGAGGACAATCGCAAGTGACGGGTTGTACGGACAAAAAAAGCTCCGCGCCCAGTGATGCCTCAACGCGCTTTACCGCTGCACTGGCTGTGGCGGTACGCATATCTAAATTGGTTGCCGCTGCGGTGATGCTGCGAAACTCCGCAACTTTCAAAATAACCTGTAAATCTTCTAAGAGCATGATGAGACCTTCATTCGAAAAAGGGGCAGCAGTAAATGCTACGTTGCTGCTATTTATAAAGCAGTCTTAACAACAGAACAATACATATTCAATTTATTTTTGATAATAATTCAAATTAAAGCCTGTTTTTAATTTTTAATAACTCGCCTACCATAATCTCATTCGAACGACCCCGAATAAACACAAGACCAAGCGCATAACGTTTATGATTATCAAGTTATTTTAGATAATGTTTAAAAAATAATTAGATAATCAATGACAATTCTTTGTCTACACTGATTGGTATTGCCAGTGCTTACAGCAACCCACATCAATAAGGTATTGTTTTTTAGGGTTATTATTGTTGTTAACAAGTAGAGAGATAAAGGAAATAAAGATGACTAAATTGACTATTGTTGCAAATATTGTTGCGAACGAAGATAAAGTTGAACTGGTTAAAGCAGAGCTATTAAAGTTGATTGATATCACGCGTGCTGAAGAAGGCTGCATTAACTACGACCTTCATCAAGATAACGAAAACCCAGCACATTTTATGTTCTACGAGAACTGGCAATCTCGCGAACTGTGGCAAGCACATATGGGTAATACACATTTAGCTGAATACATGGCTGCAACAGAAGAAGCGGTAGCAAGCTTTACCTTGAACGAAATGACACAGGTCGCATGATATGACGCACCAAATAATTAAAGATCTGGAGCAACGTTATACTGCTAAACGATACGATGCGACTAAGCGTATTCCACAAGAAGACTTAAGTGTGATTTATCAGGCTATTCGTCTATCAGCGTCTTCAATTAACTCTCAACCATGGAAGTTCATAATAATTGAAAGCAATGAAGCCAAAGAACGAATGAACAAAACTTTCAAGAACAAACACCAGTTTAATCAGCCACACATTAATGCAGCATCACATATTATTTTATTTGCTCACAATACTCGCTATACGCGTGCAGACTATGAAAAAGTTGTCGATAAAAGCATTAAAGACGGTAGATTAGATCCTGAAAATCGTGAACAAGCATTTGGTGGGTTTGCATTTGCCGAGTTAAACACGAGTGAATCAGGTGATACAACTGCATGGACAAAAGCCCAAACCTACCTTGCATTAGGTAATACTCTACATACTTTGGCACGATTAAATATCGATTCCACAACGATGGAAGGTGTTGATTCAGATCTAATTGGTGAAGAGTTTGAAGAGGAACTTGGTGGCTATCAATGCGACGTTGCTTTGGCGATGGGCTATCATCATAAAGATGAAGATTACAATGCAAATTTACCAAAGTCGCGCTTAGACCTTGATACTGTTTTGACGGTTTTGTGAACCTAATGACCTATCCTGAAATGGACTGACACTTGTCAATTTTAACGCTTGATGTCGTTTATCGAGCGTTATTTGAAGAAGTATGTGGTCTAAGTTTATTGTTGTGGGTAGGTGAATTGAGCCATTACATTAGCGACTTTGCAATACCCTAAATAATCCGTTAAACGCTAATTTACCAATCTATATAGCTCACTTATGTCCAATAGTTACTTAGGACAAACCAACATACTACAATAGGAAATTTTTCCGGCTTAGTTATTCGTTATCTTCACTCAATGCAAATTTGATCTCGTCAGAAGAGAACCCCTTTCGACTTAGCATCGCGTAAGCCTTAGAGCGTTCTTTATGATCGTTTAGGTCATAAGGCTTCTTCTGCAACTGTTCTATACACGAAGAATAGAAATCTAGCTGCTCTTCATTAATCAATCGGTCGATGAGCGATGACAGTTCACTTGTGTCAATTTGTCGTTGTCTAAGTTCTTGCTGAATGGCAGTCAGTCCCTTGCCTTTACGAGCGTACTTGAGCACCTCTTTTTCCAAGTCGGCTTTCTCGGCCTTAATTTGAATGTTACTTTTCAGTTGATGCGCTTGTGGGTGCTGGTCAATCGCTACCTTAACTTGTTGATAGCTAAAGCCACGCTTTTGCAGGGTCGCGACAAGCTTTTCACGGCTCATGGTAAAACTTGTATAGTAATGGTTGATGCGGTCTATCAGGATGGTCTGTTCATCAATAGACTTTTCGAAAGACACCTTATGGATTGCATCAGAAATCACTGAATCGGTCAGGCCTTTCTTCTTCAATTTTTCGACAATATATCGAGAACCGAATTCACCAGAAAAAGCTTGTTCCACGAATTGTTCAGCAAACACTTGGTCAGACTTGAGATACCCGAAGCCTTTCAGTGTCCCTAGAGTTTCATCGATCCATTCTTGATTGTCGGTTTTCACTTTGAGCTTCGCAACCAACTCGCTTTCCGTCATATCTCGCTGAGTTAAATGCCACATCGCAGAGTTCATGACGCTTTCGATTCGGGTCGCTTTTCTTACAGGTGTATTTCTAGTATTCGTTTTTTGCTGTGAATCATCCATTCGATTTCAACTGTCCAAACTAAGCCTACCCCATCATAACGTAATTCTAAGGCGGTTGAGTGACATAAAAGAATGAAGCTCAATATAAACGGCAGCCAATAAAAATGGACGCTTATTCAGCGTCCATTTGATATCACATTAAGAATGTCGACTCTAAGCTACGCTTAGCTTTGACGTATTAGCTTTATTCGTAATAGCTCTTTTCGAAATCGCTTTTCGTATTAGCTCTTTCGTTTAGCTCTCTTCGTGATTGTAAATATGCACATCTCGTTGAGGGAATGGGATCGTGATACCTTCTTCATCGAAGCGTTTCTTCACGGTTTCCGTCACATCCCAATACACATCCCAATAGTCATCGGTCTTAACCCAAGGTCTGACGACAAAATCAACAGAAGACGTATTCAAGGTATGAAGCTTGATCATATGCTCTGGTTTTTTCAACACTAGAGGGTGTGCAAGAATGATGTCGTTCAATACCGCTTTCGCTTTATCGATATCATCTGAATAACCAATACCGAAAACCATATCAACACGTCTTACACGTTCTGCCGTGATGTTGTTGATCACGTCACCCCAAATCTTGTTGTTTGGGATCACCAAGCGTTGGTTATCAATGGTTTGAACAGTCGTCGATACTAAGCTCATGTCTTTTACCGTGCCTTGCACGCCTGCCACTTTAACCATGTCACCGACGTCATAAGGACGGTAGATCAAGATCATCAAACCCGATGCAAAGTTAGATAGTGTGTCTTGCAATGCGAAACCAATGATGACACCGGCTACACCGAAACCAGTAAGAAGAGGTGCTAGCTCTATCCCTATTTGAGACAGTGCAATAAGCAAACCGATAAACACGACTGCTTTAGATGCGATGGATACAAAGAAGTCCTGCATCAATACACTGAAGTCCATTTTAGAGTGCGAAACACTCTTACGAACGGTTTTGCGAGCCACGTTAGCAATAAGGCGAGTTACATACAAAATACCGAGAAACAGAGCAAGTTTAACGATAAAAGAAGGGGTATTTTCAAAAGCCCATGAACTGAACGAACGAAGCCAACCATCCAACAGCTCCAGTGCAACATCAACATCCAACACATCGGCGTTAATGTCACCTGTCGTCGCTAGCAAAACACGTTTGTACGAAGTCACATCCACGCCAAACGGTTCCATTAGCGTGATGGTTTCTTCTAAGCTCGCGACCATAACGCTAGTGCGCTCGCTGAAACGTTCAAGCTCCTTTTTAATCGTCGCTTTCTCTTCTTCATTCACAAAAGACAAACGCGCTTCTAGATCTTGTCGCTGTGTGTCTGTGTAAAGAATGGCATTTGTCAGGTATTTAGAACGAGCAATTAACGCCGTTTTAAGTTCACCTTCAGGAACAGCAACATCAACACCACGCTCTTTCGACCAATTTAAGGTCTTAGCAAGCTGCTGATAATAGACATCCATCATTCCGATTCGTTTTTGAATACGCAATTCAAGGCGTTTTTTAGCGTCACCTTCAGCTGAACGGTTTTCTTTACTCATTGAAACGATTTTAGTTTCATTCAACGACAGCAATTTTTGTAGCAGTTCGACCTGCTGAGCAAGAGTGACATCCAGCCCCTCTTTTTTATCTGACGATAGCTGTGAAAAAATCTCTTCGCGTAGGCCCTGATTCTTACGCCTTAAGATATCTTCAAGAAAGGGCTTCTCAGCATCATGCGCCGTTTCTAATGTTGCTAGATCGAGCATTAACTGATCTTGTACTTCTGCGATTTTCTCAACGCTCTGCGCATAACTTCCAAATGCGACAAACGCCAACATTAACAATAGACAACGCCAAACCTTCATCATATTAATTCCTATCACTGTCTAAATTGACCCTATAAATAGTAGTAAAAAGAATATGGATAACAAGTATTTAAACGTATGTTATGTTAAAAATTCGCAAATTATCAGCCTGCTTCTAATATTTGAGAGTTCCAATCCCCTCTTATGACCTGTAGAGTACGCATCCAACAAAGAACAACAGCCAATATCTTCATTCGAGCACAGCACTAAAGCGCCCTAAATACGATGTTGGCTCACAGCAAGAGAGCATAAAAATGAACAACGAACTTGATATTATTGAGTCTCTAGAAGAACTAGAGCAATTCCTAATTTCAGTGGAAGCTGGCGGTTTAGGCCTTGAAGGCGTTGAAGGTGTAGGCATGGCAACCAATAATTCAGATGGTCGTCACTTCGTTGCTGTATTCAATAGCAGCCATAAAGTTCTGCTTGCTCGCTGGATCACCAAAGAGGTGTTTGATAACGGTAAAGACTTGGTACGTAACGGCCCTCGCCGCACTCACTAAGCCTTTCCAATAGCACCAATGATTAAAGCCCAACACGTTCACTGACGATCTGTTGGGCTTTTTTGTATCGCATGTCCCGTCCTGATAGTTAATAAACCACTCAATACAGAATAATTAGCGATAACTTTCAGTTGTTGTGAACTTTAGCTACAGCTCAATGTCGTATTCGCGTGAATTGGTGTTTATGCGTCTTTTATCGTGTATCTGCCGTTTCCCGCATTTATACATAGTTTCACTTTAACCATTTTATGACTTGTGGCACGAAGAGAACTTATCTAAGCTAACCACAATTCAATGAGCTTGCTTTAACGACTAACAGATTTGATTACTGACTAATTTGCTGAACACATCGCTACTTTTCTTATCCACACAGAACCGCCGACAAAAGCATTCGCTTTGGGCGCTCTTCCTTACCGGACTGGTTATCGTAACTTGTCTGGCGAGCACTCTGGCCGTCAAGAAAGTATCGTTATCTGCATCCGCTAATGGCCAATCAGTCCTAGTTGGCACACAAACTCATACAGAAACCAGTAATCCCCAAACCAACATCGCTTCTTCAGAAAAAATGGCTGCTCTATACGCCAGCGTTTTCGGCTTAGAAGCCTCAAAAATGTTAACGTCCCCCAATTCAAATTCATGCAGCCTAAGTTCGAAAATGCTGACCTTTGCCGCCCCAAAAACCGGCTGGCTGATCCCATTCGTACTTATTATTGCTGTTGCGTTTAACTTACCTCCTCACATCTCGAGATTATCTAGAGACAATCATCGCTCTACTCGACCGACAAAACACCGATTGCATCTAAAGCACTGTATATTTAGAGAGTAAATAACCGGGCTACTACACCCTTTTATTTATTTTTTGGAGATACATTTGTGTACAACACACTACTAACTAAGTTTGTCGATTCATTGGCATTCTCTATGCGTACATGCGCGAAAACCTTAGTCACTGCCCTTTTGGTTATGACGTCATTTACCGCCTTGGCACAGACAACGGGCTGGCTTAGTGTGCCTGAGCATCCGCCTGTTAAAATGCGAATGATGTCGACGGGTGAACAGTCGGATGACGGCTCTAAGATCCAAACCGTGCTCGATGTCGTGCTCGACGGCGACTGGAAAACCTATTGGCGCAGCCCAGGCGAAGGTGGCATTCCGCCAAGCTGGGACTGGTCTGGTTCAACAAACATTGAGTCAGTAGAGTGGCACTGGCCGATACCTAAATACTACGAGCAGCTTGACGTCATGACGTTAGGCTACAAAAAACATGTCAGCTTTCCTGTCACTTTATCCCTGAAAGACAACACGAAGCCTGCGATATTCAGGGCATCGTTTACCTTTCCGTCGTGTACCAATATCTGTGTGTTAACCGATTACGATATCGAACTGCCGATTGACCCACAAACTTTAGCGCTCGATGAAGAAGCGATGTTCTTGTTCAACCAAGGCATGAGCCAATCTCCACGAGAAGCTAATCGCACTTCAGTCAATGGTCTATTTTGGGACAAGAGCAAGCAGCAACTGGTTACTCAGCTGACAAGTAAAAATGGCTGGGATAAGCCGATGGTGTTGATTGACGGGCAAGAAGTGATTGATGACTTCTTCTCTCAACCAAGCGTCCACATCACAGACAATACAATGACGGCCGTATTTGATGTGAGCAACTGGATAGGTGAAGTCGACTTAACGGACCGTAACGTGAGTGTCACCGTTTCAGACACTAATTTCGCCGAAGAGATGACGGCCAAAGTTGGCTCAGAACCGATCGCTTACCAAACAAGCAACAACGGCTTTTTGGCGATGATAGGCTTCGCTTTAATTGGTGGTTTGATCCTCAACATCATGCCATGTGTGTTGCCAGTCTTAGGAATGAAATTAAACAGCATCATTCAAAACCAAGGTGCATCTAATCGTCATATTCGACTCTCATTCTTAGCTTCTGCTTCAGGTGTCATTACATCATTTGCGCTGTTAGCCCTAGGTATGACCGCTCTAAAAATGGGTGGTAATGCGATTGGTTGGGGAATCCAGTTCCAAAATGTTTGGTTCATCGGGTTCATGCTGATCATCACTTTGCTGTTCTCGATTAATCTACTTGGATTATTTGAATTCAGACTACCATCAGGTTTAAACACTTGGATGGCAACCAAAGGCGATGACTCACATTCAGGCCACTTTATTCAAGGCATGTTTGCGACGCTGTTGGCAACGCCGTGTAGTGCTCCGTTCTTAGGAACCGCAGTTGCTTATGCACTTGGGGCAAGCTACCAAGAGTTGTGGGCTATCTTTATCGCACTCGGCATCGGTATGAGTGCACCTTGGTTGATTTTCGCGCTGTTCCCGAGTCTTACAAAACTGCTTCCAAAACCTGGGGCATGGATGTTCAGAGTTAAGCTGGTATTTGGCTTAATGATGTTCATTACCAGTCTATGGTTAGCAAGCCTAATGAGCCCATTTATTGGTAAATTCCCGACGATCCTGTTGTCACTGTTTATCGTGATTACAGTATTGATTTGGATTGGCCGTAAGTTGGGCCGCAAGGTACTTATTCCTATCGTCGCAACCACAACCTTGGTGTTTGGTGCTGCATTGATCGTCGGTAGTGTCACCGCTGATAACTGGGCGACACCGATTGTTGACGATCTCGCTTGGCAAAAGCTGGATGCGAAGCAAATCCCTCAGCTCGTTGATGAAGGCAAAACGGTGTTTGTTGATGTGACTGCTGATTGGTGTATCACTTGTAAAGCCAACAAGATCGGCGTCATCCTTCAAGACCCTGTCTACAGTCACCTACAGCAAGAAGACATTGTTTTGATGAAAGGTGATTGGACAACACCAAGTGAAAGTGTCACTCAATACTTACAAAGTAATGGGCGATTTGGTGTGCCATTTAATATCGTCTACGGCCCGAGCTATAAAAGCGGTATTCCACTGCCTGTCATTCTCAACAGTGACACTGTTGTTCAAGCCATCGACGCTGCGAGATAACTGATGAAGACTCCCAACAATGAAGATAAATCTAGCACGACTGAAGACAACGCTGTAAAGGGTGAGGCCAAAAAGCCAAGTCGTCTTAAGAAGTGGGGAAAGGAACTGGTTTCAATGATATTGATCGTTGGCGTGGTTTCATTTGCCATGGACTTTTATCACAGCAGAAGTATGCCTCAAGGCGATGCGATTCCAATTGTGGGTCAATCGATCCAAGGCGAAGATATTGATGTTATCGAGCTAAGTAAAAATGGTAAGCCAGTCATTGTCTATTTTTGGGCGACTTGGTGTGGTGCCTGCAAATTTGTAAGCCCAACCGTCAATAGCTTCAGCGATTCCCATCAGGTGGTTTCGGTCGCTCTATCGTCTGGTCCAGACGAACGTGTCCAGCGCTACTTGGATGCAAAAGAGTATGACTTCCCTGTTATCAATGATCTTTCTGGAGCAATCAGCAGAAGTTGGGGCGTTAATGTCACTCCAAGCATCGTCATCATCAAAGACGGAAAGATAAGCAGTATCGCAACAGGCGTTACTTCTCCTATAGGGCTGTGGTTAAGAACCTACTTTGCCTAACTCGCTCACAAAGAAAAACAGAGCAAAGCTAAGTGAATAAACCGACTCAGCCAGTTTAACAAACAAGATTAATGTGAGCACAACCTAATAAGCGCTCACGATTATCACGAATTAGAGAAAAGACAATATGAAAAAGCATCTGATAAGCGCACTGATTTTAGGCTCACTAATTAGTACTAATGCCTTCGCAGAATTAAACAAAGAACAAACTCAACAACTTGAAGAAATTAATCAATTCCTGAAGGAAAACCCATCGACGATCTCTGGATTGCATACCAGTTTAGAGCAGTACGTAGCAGGTCAAGAGCAAGCGAAGAAAGCCCAAGCGGAAAGCCATGATTGGTTATACAACAATGACGCTCACCCGATCCTTGGCAATCCAGATGGCAAATCGGTCATCGTTAATTTTACCGACTACAACTGTCCTTTCTGTAAGCGCTTAGAAAAAGGGTTAACTCAACTCACCTCTGAAAATAGCGACATTAAGGTCATCAATGTCTACCTATCATTTAAGCAGCAACAAGTTTCGGGTCTAAACACCAACGCAGCGCTATACGCGATGAAAGTATGGAAAGATAACCCAGAAGCATTCCCTGAAGTTGATAGATTGCTGATGGCGAAAAGCGGTATTCACTCGAAAAGCTCACTAGAAGCCGTTGCCAAGAAGACGGGAACAGAGGCGGAACTAAAAACAACTCAAGAACAAAACCAGGTTCTAACCACTAACCATCAAACGTTCAGTGCACTCGGCTTAACGGGCACTCCAACCATGATGATGAACGGAAATGTTTTACCAGGATATGTGCCTTATGACCGATTAAAAGAGATCGTGGACGACGCTTTTTAATCGACTGTAGATAGAGATAAAAATTCGAAAGAGAAGTGAATAAAAAGCCGACCTGCGTAACTCACAGTCGGCTTTTGATGAGCTTAAGGTAATGTTTTCAATATTATTTTTGAAACAGAAAAGCAGTCGAAGTGTCACTATCTTGCAATGGATTCTTAATCTAGCCTCGCTACTCTAAAAGCAGTTCTGTCGATGAGTCCAAGACGTGCTTACTCTAGACAACTGTCCTTTGACCGAGCCTAGCTCGGTCTTTTTTTACGTGTTTTAGATAACAACACAGTGCATTAACACGGAAACGTCAAACCGACTGAGCCTTAACTTAGCAAACGACAAACAAGCGCACCCGGCTCCCTTAACGCATCCACGTTATAGCTAAGGACACGTCCGGCAGACGGCGCGTGATAACGGCGACACTCATTACCAAAAGCGTCATATTGAATAGCCAACAGATCATCTTGTTCTACGCTCTGCAGAAGCTCAACCTGCGGCAATACGAAACCACCAATATCAGCGCGGATAGAAACCACATCATTACCCTCTATCCAATCCATACTCGGCAGCTGCATTTTCTCGGGATGATTTATTTCAACCTCGAACATTTCATAATAAGACAGCATGTTAAAAACACCGTCTACCGCTCGTTGAATCATGTCAGGCTGAGTAAATTTCCCCATCCCAACTTCCACCGTGATGCTCGGAATTCCACTTCGATTCCAAACCGTTTCCAAAATACCTGGGTCACCAGGGTCATTCAGAACACAATCGGGCTGCATCAGCCTCGCCATCTCCAAACATTGTTCTATGCGGTAATCAGCAAACACATAAAGTGGATAAACTGCGCCACGAGTTTGAGTGTGGAGGTCAACGGCGAAGGTGGCATTATGCTTAAGCAAACGCTCCCACAAAGACGCAACAAAGCGCTCCGCAGCCAAGCCATTCGCGTCACCCGGAAAGAGTCGATTAAGATTAGCAGGGCAAGAACCCGGATCCGAAGAGATGAAATCACGGCTATGGTTCAGCAAGCCAGACAGATTCACAGTAGGTACAATCGTTACCGTGCCTTTGAGCGTTTTACCGACTAAGTCCCTGATAATTTGCTGTGCAGCCAACACTCCGTTTAGCTCATCACCGTGAATACCGGCGGTGATCATCAAACTAGGACCTTCTTGACTGCCTTTGAAAACAGAAACCGGCATGTTCTTAGGTTGCCCTAGCCCATCACTGGTGACTTGAAACCAAAACTGGTGCTCTCCAACGGGTAGGTCTTCAACATTCAAGGAGCCAATAACCTGCCTACCTTGTAAAACATCGCCTAAGTACTCTGTTTTCATCCAACGTCTCCATATTGTTGAGCAGAATCTATTCTCTTCTAAGTTTTTGCATCATAGAGGATATCCTTACCAGTACAAGCAGTTAATCAGATTAACAAGCTCTCAGCGCAGCCAAAATTCACCACCATCGACATACGTGATTGCAAGGTAAAACTTGCCAATGTGACCTTTGAAATACACGCAACTTGTATAACTATTCATAGAACACTCAGTCGCATGAAATAAAAGTGCAACAAAATCAACACTTAAAAAAGTTCCCCCATTCACGAAAATGTAATTTTATGGAAATGAAAGCTTAATTTATCTGCTCTAAATTAGCTTCATATCGAAACGGAGAGCACATTGCTCACGGATTTTAAAATACAAGGTAAGTGATTATGAAAAAGGCAGTTCTAGCTTCTGCAGTGGTAGCGGCACTAGTTTCAGGTTCATCTCTAGCAGCAACAGTTTACAGCTCTGATGGCACAGAACTTAAAATTGGCGGTCGTGCGGAATTCCGTGGTGATTTCATTGGTTCAGGTGGTGCTGAAATCGACGGTACGATGAAAAACAAAAGCCGTGTTCGTTTGAATGTGGGTGGTACTACAGAAATCACTAGCGACCTATCTGGTTTTGGTTTCTACGAAGCAGAACAAAGCGTGAAATCTTCTGCTGATAACAGTAAGACTGAAAACTTTAAGCAACGTTACATGTATGCAGGTTTTGAAGGTAACTTCGGCGCAGTATCAGTAGGTCGTCAAGATACAGCTGCAGCTCAAATCTCAGAAATGTCGGATGTTACTATCTACTCTGGTGACCAAAAAGCATTCATCAATGCAGGTGACGAGCAAATCAATAACACGTTTGTATACGCTTACGACGCAGACGCACTTTCTCTTAAAGCAAGTTTGATTGCTGGTGAAGACAAAGATACTGACGGTTACGGTATCTCTGGCATTTACACACTACCGATGGGCTTAGGTTTCGGTCTTGGTTACTCAGGTAACGACAACGGTACTGGTAATGGTTCAGCTACAGCATTGATTGCTGGTATTAACTACAAAATGGATGCTTTATACCTAGGTGCAACCTACACAATGGGTGACCTAGACGACAAAGCAAAAACTGAGTTCTCTGGTGTGGAAGTTGCTGCTAAATACAAGCTAACAGACCAATTTGAACTGGCAGGTTTGTACCAAAAACAAGAAAAAGACGCGACACAGAACTTAACTGTAGACACAGCTGACTTCTTTGAGCTGACTGGTACTTACAAGTTCAACAAATCTATCCGTACATACGTTGCTTACCAATTAAACAATCTAGACGACGTAAAAGTTGCAGGTTTAGAAACACAAAGTGAAGACTCTCTTCGCCTAGGTGTACGTTACGACTTCTAATCTAAATCGACTTTAGATACAGACTAAAAAGGTTGGGCAATGGCTCAACCTTTTTTCATATTCAAATATTCTGACTGACTTCATCAATGCTTTTTCTGGTTAAGTGGTGCTAAATCCGTATCATAGGTGAACCACATCAAATAATTAGAAGCATCATGTCACAACACCATCCGATCCAAGGCGCTAGCTGGATGCTAACCGCAGGCCTAGCCTTTGCCGTTATTAACAGCCTAACTCAAATTGCTAGCATTCATTTCGGACTTACTTCTACCACCGTTGCCGTCATTCAATACGCCATCGCGTTATTCGCTATTCTTCCTTATCTGAAAACGCTGGGTATTCGCCGCGCGCTAAAAACCGACAACCTCAAATTGCACGTATTCCGTGTCTTCTTGTCTGTTATTGGTATTCAACTTTGGATATGGGCACTGGCTTACCCAGTACCAATTTGGCAAGGCATTGCCCTTCTCATGACATCGCCATTGTTTGCAACCATTGGTTCAGGGCTTTTCTTAAAAGAGAAAGTTGGGGCTGCTCGCTGGGGCGCGACCTTAGCAGGCTTCGTGGGTGCGATGGTGATTCTAGAGCCGTGGGCTGAAGATTTTAACTGGGCAACGTTATTACCAGTCGGTGCCGCTTTCTTCTGGGCATGCTACTCACTGATGGTGAAAAAGCTCTCTTCACAAGACAGCCCTTCAACCATGGTGGTTTACCTGCTGCTATTAATCACACCATTTAACATCCTGCTTGCCGCGCCAGATTGGCAGACGCCAAGCGGCGGTACAATTTGGGCTATCTTGATTGTTATCGGTGTTATGACGGCACTCGCTCAATGGGCGATTGTAAAAGCCTACTCGGTCGCTGATGCTTCGTTTGTGCAACCTTTTGACCACGCCAAATTACCGCTAAATGTTTTAGCAGGTTGGATTGTGTTTAGTTGGGTTCCACCGGGTCGTTTATGGCTAGGTGCTGCTATTATTATTGCGTCAGTTGCATTTATAACGCACTGGGAAACCAAAAAACCTTCGA
This sequence comes from Vibrio sp. 10N.261.55.A10, assembly GCF_041470825.1. Lineage (NCBI taxonomy): Bacteria > Pseudomonadati > Pseudomonadota > Gammaproteobacteria > Vibrionales > Vibrionaceae > Vibrio > Vibrio sp. 10N.261.55.A10. The sequence continues at coordinate 66,362 of NZ_JBFRNC010000035.1, forward strand.
AAGTGAAGAAAGTTTAAGGTTGGTGAAATAAATAGTTCGACTGTCCGTTCTATATGGATAAGAGAATTCAAACGAGGCCGTAACCATGAAGAAACCAGTCAAGATTACACTATACCGTTGGGCAGGCAGCTGGGGTCCATTTAAAGTTAATATCCCATGTGGGGAATGTACCCTTACCAAAGACATTCTGAAGGATACTTTTGAGAATGAATTGGCCGATGTCGATGTCGAATTGGAAGTGAAAGATTGGTTGTCTCACTGGTGGGAGCCGCTAAAACTTGGCTCTTGGCACGCCCCAATCCTTGTTGTTGAAGGCAAAGTGGTCAGCCAAGGTGAAGCGCTGAATCGCGGTGTGTTAATCCAATCGGTGATCAAAGAGTGGACCAAACGAGACAGCCTAAAAGGCAACATCGTTTATGGTAAGGCGACCTGCCCATTCTGTGTTAAAGCGAAGAAAATGCTGGATGAAGCGGGTGTTGAATACCAATACCACGATGTCGTAAAAGATAGCGCCGCTTTGTACCGTATGATTCCAGAGGTAAAAGCACACATTGGTGAGAAAACACCGGTCACCGTCCCGCAGATCTGGCTTGATGGTAAGTACATCGGTGGTGCCGATAACTTAGAAGCGTGGATGAAAGAGAATGGCTTAGATAGCATCCCTAATAATGTGGTCGACTTATCCAATCAATCTGCTGGCTGAGTTCATTAAAAGCCATTAGTCAGAAGCTTAATTGGTATTTTTTGTGTCCATCCACAACAAAACAAAGCGATAACTTTCACCAATCGCTAAAACGAAAAAGGCCTTAAACTTCATCGAGTTTAAGGCCTTTTAAAATTCCGTTTTTGAAAATGCTTATTTAGCCATTTTCTTCATCATTCGCTTAAAGAACGATGGTTTCTTTGGCTTTGAAGTGCCGTACAATGCTTCGTGCATCATGTTTTTTGCTGCCATTTGACCAAGGTATGCGTGGCCTAGTTCGTAATTCATGCTTATCTCCGCACATAATCAACTTTCTTTAGCGCGGATTCTACACTTAAAACGCCCAAAAACAAGATCTAAATCACACTTTAATGCAATATTAAGCATTCATTTGCAATTAGCCTAATTTTGTCTCTGTGCTAATCAGCATTGTTTTTGTATATCAATGAGTTAACCTAAAATCTGGTTTGAGCTTAATGCTCCATTCCTAATAACAACCCAAGACATTGATTTAGACACTGATAAAAAAAGCAGCTCAATAGAGCTGCTTTCTAAAATGCTTTACTGAGAAACCTAGCTGCGCTTTGGCTGTCTGTAAGTTTTACCGGCAATTTGGTATGTGTCTTTTTGCTTCAATTCAAACATCGTTTCAAAGAACCAAGCTGCAAATTTAATTAAGTCATCGCCTTCATTCATAACATGTTCGATGTACTCTTGCTCTTCGCCTTGTTCATTTTCTTGAAGCGTCACGTGGTAAATACGCTTTTCGCCTTCCACTTCAGCAAGTGCAAATTGACCAGTCAGTGATGCAGCAGCCTCAGCGACTTCTGTATCCTCATTGGATTTCAATAGCTCAAGCGCTTGAGGCAGGCCATCTAGTGCGCAGATAGCTTTTACCAGTACTTCAAATTCATTTTGCTGCATTTTGTTTTTACCTATTCAATGGACCGAAGCATTGTAGAAAACCATCAGCACAAATACAACGTATTAACGATGGTGCGTTAAACGATAGTGAATTTGGCATTTAGCTATATTCCACTTCAACAGTATCGCCTTTCTTGTTCATTTTGGTTGAAGACCAAAGCACTCCGCCCATGGCTGCACCAATAATGAGGTAGAACACGCCTAATTGAAGATGAGTCGTGACCCAACTCTCTACAAGATACCCACCCAATAAACCCGCTAAACACATCTGAATTGAACCAGACAATGCCGACACTGCTCCCGCTTGTTTCTTATGAGGTTCTAATAACATGCTGATTGATAATGGGAACGAGATGCCTTGTGCTATCGCCAACCAAGTAAACGCCCAAACTAAGTTAAAGATGGATAACTCATGAGTAAGAAGCCAAGTTCCCGATGCCAAGATAATCAAAATAGCTAGGCTCATCAGTTGGGGCGTACTAAACCTACGATTGAGTAAGTTTAAAGCGACGCTACCTATCAGTAAGCCTGCCGAAGGGACAATCATCAATGAACCATACTCAGCGGCGGTCAGCCCCAATTGCTCTTGCATTAAGAATGGGAATAAAGATAACGATACCAAACTCGCCATATAACTCATCCAGTTATAACTGGCGCTGCTTATCACTTGGCGATTCGTTAACAAGCGTCCGTAGTTCTTTACCACTTGGCTGACTTCAAAACGGCTCTTCCCATATGGCAGAGTTTCATGCAACACGAAGTAACCCAGTGTGAATATCGCCAGTAAATACAATAGAACGAACAGGAACACAGCCTGCCAACCAAGGTGGAATGAAATCCAGCCACCAAATACAGGCGCGATGATCGGCATAATCGACGCGGTGATCGAGATATAAGACAACGCTTTGGTAAGCTGTGAACCATCATAGCTGTCACGAAGCACACTTCGCCCAAGAACCGAGGCACTGCCCGCCCCTAAACCTTGCAGCAAGCGACCAACTTCTAGCGCCGTCATATTGTCAGAAAACACAACACAAACGACTGTACCAATCAAATAAACACCCTGACCTAACAAGAAGATAGGTCTTCTTCCCACCGCATCGGACATCGGTCCGTAAAATAGCTGAGACAAGCCAAAACCCACCAGAAACAGCGTGACGAGAAGCTGTACATCTACTTGAGTAGCACTTAAATCAGAAGCAATTAACGGTAATGCTGGCAAGTAGATGCTCACACCCACCTGCCCCGTAGCAATAATCATCATTGCTAAGAGTAACGGTGTTTTTTTAAAGGTCGATTGGCTCAAAAAATTCCCTATTCGTTTGATATTTGTTCATTAGATGAGTTTACATTCAAAACCAATAATTGATAATTAGCTAAATTGGAATTTTATTAAGTCCCAACAGGAAATAATATGGATTGGATTCTTAACGTAAAAAGCTATGTCAGAGTAGTGGAAGAAGGTAGCTTCAATGGTGCTGCTCGAAAACTTAACACCACCAGCTCGGCGATCAGCAAAAGAGTGAACTGGCTAGAAGAGCGCATCGGCACCCAACTGTTAAAGCGCACCACGCGATCAATTAGCCAAACCGAAGCAGGTGCGCTCTTTTACCTGCGAGCCAAGGATCAGCTCGACAATTGGCAGTCCATTATTGATGAGACTCGCTCGGTTAACCAAACCCCAGCAGGCCTATTAAAGATTGGCGCTACGATTGCGGTTGGCTCTAAGTTTCTGGTGCAATACATGGACGACTTCTTAGAAAAGTACCCTGATATTAAGGTACAACTCATCACCACTACGCCCGGTCAATTACCCGAGCTTGGCTTGGACTTGGTAATCAGTCGTGAACTAGAACAACTCAACTCATTAAGCTTCAAGAAAACACCGCTGTTTGAACACAGAGCCAGCTTCTATGCAGCACCAAGCTATCTTGCCAAACACGGCTACCCCACTTGCGAGCAAGATTTGGAGCAACACAATTCGTTAATTTGGGGAGAGCGTCCGACCCGTGAAGTAGCACTCACCAAAGGGCAGCGAATAACGTTAAACGGTAACTTTGCGACCACCAATCCAGAGGCTTTGTTTCATGCTGCGAAGCGAGGAATGGGCGTACTGTTAACCATCAAAGCGATGATCAAAGAGGATCTAAAGCAAGGGACATTAGTTCCAGTATTGCCAAATATTACCGCCGACGAAGTGATGGTTTACGCGTACTACCCTAAGCTTGATTACTCGCACACGCGAACCAAGCTCTTTTTGGACCATCTGAAAGACAGGCTAGACAAAGAGCGTAGCACGCAAGCTCTGTGAAATAAGTCACGTTTTAATTTGAAAAGTTATACAACACGGTCAATAATAAACTTGACGCATATAGATTATACAAGTTCGCACATATACAAGATAATACGTATACCGCTTACACAGTGAATCTGGTTAACTAGGGGTGGTGGCTATGACTCAACATACGCACAATAGCATGATAGACACAGAGCGCATTGGCCGTTTGCTGAAATTGGAAGGTATCGACCTTTTAGAGTCAGCTGTGCTTACTTTACATCAGACCTTTGATACTCAATACACCAGCATCATTGAGAAGAAGTACTTCCCTGACCAAACCGTTCCTTTGGTGATCGCCCATTCTGATCATGTATTGCATGACAAAATCAATGCGCGCCATGGTCACATCTACCAACAAGCCGTCAACCAAAGACACCCAGATTGCTCGTTTGCTCAGTACGTCGTCCAGTCATTGCCAACATCGGCATTTAGGCAGGAAATCACCTCACAAAACTCCATCGCGATCCCGACTCAAACTCAAAGTGGCGAAGTGATGGGCGTGCTGTTTTCAACGTTCACCTCGCCTCTTAGCCCTGATCAGCAACAAGACGTGGTAAAGCACCATCAATTGTTCGCCGACATCATCATCCATACCTTGCGTGAAATGTGGTTTAACGATCGTTCCGAACAACTTGTAAATCAGCTTAGTTATGAGGTGTCACACGACAGCCTAACCGGGTTACTCAACCGAAGCTGTTTATCAGATACCTTAGAGTCGATTACTCAACAGAGCGTCACTCCGTTTACATTGGCTTTACTCGATATCAATAGCTTCAAAGCCATTAATGATATGCACGGTAATTATATTGGCGACAAGGTGCTGCAGTTTGTCGCAGAAATATTGCGCCGAACTTTACCTGAAAGCAACCTGACTTTCCGGACTGCTGGCAACGAGTTCGCCTTCATCACCTACCATTCTGATCCGATAGCCGTGTGCGAACAAATACTGGCCAAAATTAAGCAGGGCTACAGTAGCGTTGATATCAAGATAGATTTCGACGTCAGCATCGGTATTGCCAGTTCGGATGGAGACAACAAAGACGTTGAGCAAATCATCTTCAATACCAGCTTGGCGCTTAAAGAGTGTAAACACAGCCAAGATACTCATATTCAATGTTATGACACTCACTTAAGAGTTCGTTACCAAAGAAAAACCGAGCTAGTCGCAGCGCTACGAAGTGAGCTGGAAAACCCAATTTCACAAAGCTATATCCCCGACAGCAATGGAATGTACGTAGTGGTACAGCCGATTGTGGGTCAAGGTGAAACGCAATGGGAATATTTCGAGGTACTGACTCGCTGGAAAACCGCCAGACATGGAGACATCTCACCCGTAGAGTTTATTCAAGTGGCAGAAGAGTCAGGGCTGATTGTCGAATTAGGTGAACGCATTATTGAATTGGTGTGCCGCGCTAAAACCACACTAGAGCAAGGCTTGGGCTACAAGGTTAAACTTGGAATCAACTGCTCTGCGCACGAGCTTACTGATTCGAAACGTTATATATCCTACCTGACTCGAACCATTGAACAGCACCATTTTAAGGCGAATGAGTTTGTTATCGAGTTAACCGAAACCGTTCTGTTATCGCCAACACAAGAGACAAAATCCGCGCTTAACTTTCTGAGAGGACAAGGCTTCACGATTGCACTCGACGACTTTGGTACAGGCTACTCCAGTTTGAACTACATCCACAGCTACCCTATCGATTGCATTAAAATTGATGCGACCTTTATTCGAGACTTGTTAACTAGTTCGACCTCAGAGAGCGTAGTATGGCTGATTGTTCAACTGGCCCATAGACTCGATGTATCTTTGGTTGCGGAAGGTGTTGAGAAGCGTGAGCAATTAGAAAAGCTGCACGCGATGGGATGTGACAAGATCCAAGGTTACCTCTACTCACCTCCAATGCGGCCTGAAGCTATCGTTAGCTATGTCGCGCACTTAGAGCCTTTAGTTTAAACCCTTACCGAACCTTCTATTGAGAACTAAAAAGCCGCAAGAGCATCACTTAACACTGACTGTGCTTTGTGATGCTCTTGCGGCTATAAAACAGTTTAATGGCTAGCTACTTACTAGCATTATTAACCATTGCTAGATTGCGCGTTTCTAACGCTGCCTTCAATAGCTTGTCGGCTTCATCTCTCGCGGCTGTGAATGTCGCTTTTTCCTTTTTAGGCACAGAATCGGCCATTGGGATATTCGCTTTCATCGCATCAACAGGGCGACCACGTTCGATCAGTTCATAGTGCAAGTGAGCACCTGTCACTCGACCCGTTTTACCCGATAGGCCAATACGTTGACCACGAGATACCGTTTGTCCTTTACGAACAAGGATCTTGCTTAAGTGCAAGTAGCGCGTTTTGTAAGTGCTGCCGTGCTGAATGACCACGTAGTTACCCGCATATGGGTGCTTACGCGTCATAATCACTTTGCCATCACCCGTTGCTTGAACAGGTGTGCCAATTGGTGTCGCGAAATCCGTACCGTTGTGCGGTGAAATGCGGCCAGTCACAGGGTGTAAGCGCTTAGGGTTAAACTGAGAACTTTGGCGCCAGCTACTGCTCACTGGGTAACGTTGGAAAGCACGTTGTAAGCTATCGCCATTAGCATCGTAATATTGTCCGTCAGTGTGTAAGTATGCTGACACAACGCGGTTACGATTCATGATCTTAATTGCTTCAATTTCACGTTTTCCGGTTGCAACACCATCAACATATTGCGCTTTTTGAAGCACTTCAAACTGATCGCCAGCACGTAGGTCTCGGCTAAAGTTCAGCTTATCTTTAAGAAGAGTCACAATATGGTCAATCTCAAGACTGCTCAGGCCAACCTTGTTCGCCGACATAGAGAAGCTGCCTTGAATATCACCCACTAAAGGTTTTTGCTTCCACTCGCCCGGAATAGAGATATCTTCAAACTCGTATGTACCATCTTCAAGCAGTCGGTAAACCACTTTATCTGCAACACTAAATTGAAGTTCCATTTTGGAAAGGTCGCCCGTCGCTTCATCACGCCAAAAACGCAATGTGTTACCTGGGCGAAGCGTGTCTAACGCAAGGAAGTTTAAATCGGTTTCCATCACGCTCATCATCGATTTGTAAGAAAATCCAAGCTGAGTGAAGATGCTACTCAAATTATCGCCCGTTTGAATTTGATACTCAAATGTCGGCGGCTCAATAACGGTAACAGAAGATGGTGACAGAATTGACTCAATAACGGTTGAGTCGGGCAAATCAAGATCGATCGTTTTCGTCAGATCCGATTGTGACGATTGCAAAGCAACACCAATCGCAGCAATAAGTGGCAGTCCCAAAATAGCTACTTTTTTTACAGGTGAAAGCTCAGCAAACGGAGAGGGAAATATTTTTGAATACACGGTAAACAGGTCTTTCTACGATATAAAGGCATAGGATATGCTTTTCAAACGCATAAATCATCAATGCATTGTCATAATATGATGTGAATCTTCCCAACTTAGCCTAAGTCATTGAGTTGCCGTAGATGAAGAGCCACTAGATAAGAAATAAAATTAACCGCTAAATTTAAAAATAAAAAAGCAGAAACGGCTAGTTTCTGCTTTCTATTGGTTGACGTTATTCCGTTTCGAATAATTAATAAACGAAGCGAATTAGTCGCTGGTTTTAAGAAAAGATTATGCGTTTACCGTCGACACTAGGCAGTTGTCTTCACCAAATTCATTTGGGATGTAACGATCGGCATTCGCATCGTTCACCCATTGTTGGTCATCAACTAGGTAGCGGAATTGAAACTCGCCATCTTTAGGTAGACGAGTTTTAAACTTGTAAACCTTCCCTTTGGCCAGTTTTTTCATTGGGGTGGCTTTCCAATCAAGAAAGTCAGCAACGATGGATACAGAGTTCGCTTCCTGAGCTTCTAGCTCGAAGGTCACTTCAACTTCATCTTTCGTCTTAAAAAAACGTTTATTAATCATTCGCAAGCTCCATTTGTAATAATAAGCGGACACAAAGCTAACTGTGTCTAAATTTCATTCATCTAACTAAGATAATATGTAATTTGGCTCACATAAACAACAGATCCTTACATTCACGAAAACGTTATTGCTTACCAATTGATTGCGTATCAAAAGAAAAACTCATTAACACCTTTTCAGAAGGGGGTTCTGCAAATGATTGTTCCGCAGAATGCTGAGTAAAGCCGATAAAACCTTCCCCAGTAAGTTTATTCTGTGATTGCGAACCTGGCTGCTGAGCTACCTCCAATGTCTGAATTTGTATACGATCACCCAGTAAAAGTTGGTCGACTAACACCACACGGCTTCGTTGCTGGTCATGCTTAAACAGGCCTAGATAATAGAAAACACCGCTGCCTTGGTTAGATATCCACATCGGCGCGACAAAGAAACTCGCCTTGCCCAGCGTGGCGGCTGAAAGATTATTTGTGTCTACCGTTACCACACCGCGCTCAACACCTGAGTCATAGCGTCCAAACGCGATGGCTCTAGGCTCATCAACTTCATTGATAAAAGCGTAGGCGTTAGTCTCAGGAACTTTAATTGTCCATGGATTGGTCGTCTTCAAATCAAAAACGGTTTCTACGACTGGGTCATAACTCACTTGAGAAGAAGGAAACTTCGCCAAGATCTCTTCATCACTTAAGCTAAAGCGATAAATACCCGCTACTATCACAACAACCAGCATGACAATTGGAATCAGTAGAATCAGAGGGATAGGTAAGATTTTCTTTTTCATGGGCAATTATATTCTTTTGTTTTCATCCAGTTGTGCAGACCATAAAGGGCTTTAGTATAATTATCAATACAGGGTTAACCAGAAGTGGAGCATGGATGGATATCAATCATATTAAAGATAGAAATATCAGAAGTTGCGAATGCCGCTGTGGAGCAGTCAACCTAGTATGCCGAGGTGAACCTCAACGTACATCTGTCTGCCATTGCTATGAGTGTCAGAAACGCACCGGAAGTGTGTTCGGCGTTCAGGCTCGGTTCCCAATAGAACAAGTTACACTCAGCGGTGAAGTGACCTCTTTTTCACGCATCAGCGATACGGGTAATGAAGTCACCTATCAGTTTTGTCCCAAGTGTGGCACCACCATGCTTTTGCAGTCGGTTGCCGCCGCTGATTTTTATATCGTCCCGCTCGGATTATTTAAAGAGCAAGACTTCCCACTGCCGAGCTTTTCGGTTTATGAAGAACGCAAACACGGTTGGGTTAAGTTCGACCACCAAATGAGCCATTACAACTAGTTCGTCATTGAGCGTTATCTTTATCTCGTTATTGACCGTTATCTTTATATAGCAACAGTATTAAAACAAACTGCAATACTGTTGCCTAAGATCAAATATCAACGCTTCACAGCGCTAGCGTATCTTTTGTCTAGCGTTATAATCTTGCTCCTCTATTTAACCCAGGGTGAACCACATGATTTCTAAGTTACCTCGCTGGGTTGAATACGGCGCCCTTTTGTTAGCTGGTCTTGCTGGCAGTGTTAATGCTATCGGCTTACTTGGCTTCCAACATCAAGCTATCTCCCATATCTCCGGCACCATGTCTTTGCTAGGCAGTAGCCTGCTTACACCGACCTCGGCTTCTGTTCACCTCCTATTGGTGATCATGAGCTTCATGTTAGGTGCGGCGTTCAGCGGGTTCTTTATTGAAAACCAAGCATTGAAGTTAGGACGCCGTTACGGTGTTGCACTATGTATTGAGGGTGGATTGCTGTTTTTGGCGCTGTGGACACTGTTACAAGGCTATACTTCAGGTCAGTATTTCGCTTCAGCCGCGTGTGGTTTGCAGAACGCGATGATCACCACTTACAGCGGGGCGATCATTCGAACAACACACATGAGCGGGATCATTACCGATCTGGGGATCATGATTGGCGCTCGCTTAAAGGGGATGCCTTTTGACCGTCGTAAAGCCAAACTGCTGATGTTCATTGTGGTTGGCTTCCTGTTTGGCGGTTTAAGTGGCGCTTGCCTGTTCCAACGCTTCGAAATCTTGGCATTGGCTTTCCCTGCCTCTTTTGCTTTCATTATTGCGTTTAGCTACTGGTTATACTTGACCTATCGAACTGAAACTCCAATCAATTTATAAATATCTGGCAAAATAACCTCAAACTACGTAACATCCGCAACACTTTATTCTAAACTCTTAATACGTTGCAGAATAACCAGCATGAATATTTAGCGATATTTTATGAATAGTATTGCAAGCAATATTAATACTGGGTAATCTTGCACCCAATGAGAAAATACGGACGTTTAGTGAATAAAAATGCCAAGGATGTGGCTTTTTTACGTGTAGAAATTCGAGAACAATAACATGTCTAACAACACGAATACTGCTCAAACAGAGAAATCTAAAGGCAGTTTCTGGGTTTTCTTAATCCCATCATTGATTGGTTTATTCCTTTTCATGGCGCCAATCAGCTATCAAGGTGATCTAACCATCCCTGTAGCTATCTTAGCCAAATCAATTCAAGCGGTTTTCGGTGAATATCTAGTCCCTATCATCACTGCGATCGTTGCTTTCATGTCTGTAGCTTCAGTTTTAAGCACCATTTTTAAGCCTACATTCATTACATCAAATTCATTTTTAAACGGCCTTTTCAACCCATCTCCACTGTGGTTGCTGGTTCGTTTAATTGGTGGTGCTGCAGCCGTTATGGCTTTTTTCCAAGTTGGCCCTGAGGTTATTTGGGAAGAAAATACTGGTGGTCTGGTTCTAGAAGGCCTGCTTCCGACACTGTTCTCAGTATTCATCTTTGCTGGTTTGCTACTTCCGCTTCTACTTAACTTTGGTCTACTAGAGCTGTTTGGCACGCTACTAAGTAAAATCATGCGTCCAATCTTCAACCTACCAGGCCGCAGTGCTATTGACTGTATGGCTTCTTGGTTGGGTGACGGCAGTGTTGGTATCCTGCTTACAAGCAAACAGTACGAGAAGAAATTCTACACTCAGCGTGAAGCTGCGGTTGTTGGTACGACTTTCTCAGCAGTATCTATCACATTCAGTCTTGTGGTTATTGCTCAGGTAGAACTAGAGCACCTGTTCCTACCTTTCTACGCAGCAATCTGTTTAGCGGGTATTGTGGCAGCGGTGATCATCCCTCGCCTTCCACCACTAAGCATGAAGAAAGATACTTTCATTGATGGCAGCAAGCCGCACAAAGACGCTGACGCGATCCCAGCAGGTCACTCAACGTTCTCTTGGGGTCTTGAGCTAGCGGTAAATAAAGCATCTCAAGTAAAGTCGGCTAAATCTGTATTTGGCGAAGGCGTTCGTAACGCCGTAGATATGGTATTTGGCGTACTGCCTGTTGTTATGGGTTTAGGTACAATGGCACTGGTTATTGCGGAATACACGTCTGTGTTCTCAATCCTAGGTCAGCCTTTCATTCCATTCCTAGAGCTACTTGGTGTTCCTGAAGCGGTTGCAGCATCCGAAACGATTGTTGTTGGTTTTGCGGATATGTTTATTCCAGCAATCCTTGCGGCTTCTATCGACAACGAGATGACTCGCTTTGTTATTGCAGCAATGTCGGTAACTCAGCTGATCTACATGTCTGAAGTGGGCGCTCTGCTTCTAGGCAGTAAGATTCCAGTGAACATCTTAGAACTGTTTATTATCTTTATTCTACGTACGTTAATTACGCTTCCAGTTATCGCTGGTGTAGCGCATCTAATATTCTAAATTAGATACTACTTATGTAACTCAATAAAGATTCAGTTTATAAAGCCTCACTTTTGTGGGGCTTTTTATTAGCACAAATATATACACAGCATTATTTAGAGTTCAATCAATTTATAAGTTCTGTATATCACTTGATTTCATATCATTTATTCAACCCACCTCTTGTTAATAGAAAACTGAACGCATAATCGTCAAATTAATACATTCTTAATCCCTCCTTAAACTCTGTCTAGCCCCATTCCCCAACTCATTGAACCAAATACTAAAAGTAACAAATATGTGATTTAGTGAATTTTGTATCGTTTAGGTTGTTGTGTTTTTGTAGTCTATTTTGTGAAATTACATTCAAGTAAAACCCAATCTAGTCGATATATATAATTACAAAAACACGATTAACTTTAGTCTTCGCAAAGCCTGTGAGAAGGGGAAAACTCAATGAAATTTAGCCATAAGGTGGTTGCTGCATCATCAGCCTTGCTGCTAGTGACAGTATCATTGCTTTCAATACAACAACTTTACACTGTAAGAAGTGCAGTAGAAAACCACGTCAATGCGAGCCTGAAAGAGATGGTCTCGGGCGTGAAAAATACCGTCGTATCGGAGATGAACGCCAAGAAAGCGTTGGCTCAATCGACGACTGAAGTCATCGAGATCAACCCTGAAGATCGCGCTTACGTTAAAGAAATCTTAGAAAAGCCAAAGCTTAAAAACAGCTTCCTAGCGGTTGGTTTTGGTTATGAAGCAAACGGTTTCGTTATTGAAAATGATGATGGTTGGGATGCCGGTCCAGACTACGACCCACGAATTCGTCCTTGGTACATTGATGCTAAATCCAAAAACAGTTTAGTTGTTACCGCTCCTTATGTGGATGCATCAAGTAAGAAAGTCATCATATCAGTAGGTACTCCAGTTAAAGACAACGGCCGCTTTACTGCGGGTATGTTCTACGACCTAGAATTGACGAACCTTGCTACCTTGGTCAACCAAGTGAACTTGTTTGATGCGGGTTACCTGTTCCTAGTAACAGCCGACGGCACCACGATTGCTCACCCAAATGCGAAAAACAACGGTGAAACGCTATCAAGCTACATGCCACAAGCGACTATTCGTGAAGGCTCTCAAGAAATTGAAGTCGACGGCAAAATGTTCCTAGTTAATTTCACCCACATCCCTAGTGAAGATTGGTATATAGGTGCAATCCTCGATGAAGAGATCGCGTTCCAAACCGTTGAAGAATTGAAGAACAGCTCAATGATCTACTCGTTGATTGCAGTTATTCTCAGCATCATTGCACTGACTGTTCTGATTCGTGTGTTAATGCGTCCACTGGATGCGCTTAACCAAGCCATTCAAGATGTGGCGAGCGGTCAAGGTGATTTAACTAAGCGCCTAGATACCAACACAGACCAAGAGTTCTCTGACCTAGCGAAAGGTTTCAACACCTTTACTGAAAACCTGCAAAATCAGATCATTCAATCGAAAGCGATTGGTGTTGAAATTAAGCGTGGTACTGAAATCACGGTTAAAGGTGCAGGCGAATCAGCGAAAGCGATGAATACCCAACTGGAAGAGCTTGAACAGTTAGCGACTGCAATGAACGAGATGGCGGTTACTGCAACTGAAGTTGCAAACAATGCTCAAGGCGCAGCAGCGGCAGCCCGTGAAGCAGACGAAGCAACGCTAGACGGCACATCTGTCGTAAGTGACACCACTCAAGCGATTGATAACCTTTCAGCACGTATCGACCAAGCGGTTGCCGAAGTACAAGTACTTGAATCAGCAACAGCCAACATCGAAACAATTCTAAAAGTAATCAACGATATTGCAGACCAAACCAACCTACTGGCATTGAATGCGGCTATTGAAGCGGCGCGTGCTGGTGAATCAGGCCGTGGTTTCGCAGTCGTTGCCGATGAAGTTCGTACTCTGGCACAACGTACTCAAGAATCAACTACGGAAATCCGCAACATGATCGAGCAGCTCCAAACGGGTGCAAGCTCAGTATCGAACGCGATGAACCAAAGTAAAGACACAGCCACTGATGCCGTTGAACGCGCTCAGCAAGCGAACTCTTCACTTGACCGTATCCGTGACGCGATTCAACGCATCTCAGATATGAACATCCAGATTGCTTCAGCGGCAGAAGAGCAGAGCTTAGTAGCGGAAGAGATCAATAACAACACTGTTAAGATCAAAGACCTTTCAACACAAGTATCAACAGCGGCCCAAGAAGCGAATACCGCAATGCAGCAGCAAACTGACAATGTTCGCCAACAAGACGAGCTATTGAATAAGTTTACGGTTTAACCAAGGTTTGGCTCAGTTGCCGTTTGGCTGAGTCGCCATTTGGTTTAGTTACCGAGCAATAGCTTAAAATAAAAAGCCCCGCTTACTGATTGCCAGTAAGCGGGGCTTCTCTTTCTAGTCTATCCAAGTTAACTCGTGACAGGCTTCAATTCATTCGTCGTTAACATCATGCATTGGTTCGATTCCACCTTGATGGTTAAATCCTTACCAACACATTCAAACACATCATCCGACAGTAAATCGGTTACCGCACCAGTCCAATTTAATGAGGCTGTTTTGCTTCGCTTCGACTTGTTGATCACCACAATGCCTTTGTCGCCGCGGACAAATACCAGCAAATCATCATTCGCTTCAACCACACGCATCGCTTCGCCATGAACATGATTATGGAATTGAATCATGCTTTTCATGTAAGGCGCTTGCCAATCGTTAAGCCAACGAGGCTGACCGCTCTTGTCCAGAATACCGCTGGTGCTCAGTTCACTGTAAACAAGCGGCACACCGCCGTCTCGACCAAGAATGAAAGCATGAGCCAATCGCTCATCCACTTCATCCATCACATGCTCCAAAAACACCTCGTTATTGGGAATATCATGAGTGACCGCAAACGTGATCGCTCGCATATTCGACAGAGCCTGACCAAAACAGTATGGGTTAATCAAAGACTTAAAACTGCCCTGCTCTTCAAATGCTTTGAAGATGGTGTTGAACAACGGGAAATCGTAAGCGCCTAAGCGAGTGTGTTTAAGATAAGGCTCAAGGAACAGCTCATACTCTTCTTCTGTCGCGCCGCCATCGGTAATGATCTCACCGAAGATGTGCATTTCTTCGCAGATGTCATCAGTCCACACCTTACGTAGGTGTGCCAGTGTCATATGCTTTGCCGCATCAATGCGAAATCCTTTCACACCAATCGCTTTCAAGGCTTTTAGATACGCTCGCTGTTGCGCAACCACATTATCGTTATCCAACAGCGTTGGCAGGCCAGGATCGCTAGCGCCACCGGTAATACGTCCGTTTTGCACTTCCCAAGTGTCTTTCCAGTTCTTGATACCAAACGCTTCCACGAAGTCGTTTTCATCAAATAAAGGCTTAGAAAGATCACCAAACAAGCGGATCGATTCGTAATAGTCAGCATCTTTTTGATAAGACGTCATGTCTTGCTGGTTGGGGTACGTTAAATCGCCGCGGATGCCCGATTCGTTGGCCATGTGGTTAAACACGACGTCTACATAGGTACGAAGCCCATGTTGCTTTAACGTGTCGACCATCGCTTTAAAATCTTGTGTGTCACCCAACTGATTATCAATCACACGATAGTCTTGCGGCTGATAGCGTTGCCACCATTGAGTACCAGAATCTCGATCGCAGCCTTTAGGACCACGTAATGACTTCATTGCTGGTGAAACTAAAACAGATTTATAACCCAACTCTTGGATCAGTGGGGCGTTCTTCATTACGTCAGCGTAGCACCAGTCAAAGGCATGCAATATGACATCTGTCGCTGGGTTGCTTAACATAGCTGAACTCTCCATGGTGTTCTCCTACCAAACTCGTTTACAGCTTTCTAGATAAAGGCAAAGGCTAAAAGGCAAAGCTGCATAAATTTCCTTAAGAATGGCATTTATTATATGAGTTACTCATTAAAAACCCTCCTCCTCCCAACGATTAGTCACGGCGGATAGTTAAGGGCGTAGCGCTAATTATCGCATAACGTCTGGGATGAACACTCAACCGTATTGCTTTAAAACGCGCAAAAAAGTCACAAAAAAGGAGCGTATATACGCTCCTTTTATTCCATCTAACACATATCTTACACTAGGTTCTGTAGAGAACCTTAACTACGTGCCAACCGAATTTAGTTTTTACAAGATGTGGTACAAGCGTCTCGCCAGAGAAACAAACCTTATCAAACTGAGGCACCATTTGACCTTTCTTGAACTCGCCAAGGTCGCCGCCCTTTTTACCAGATGGACAGGTTGAATGTTTCTTCGCTAGCGTTTGAAATTTAGCGCCCTTTTTAAGCTGCGTCATGATGTCTTCTGCTAGTTCTTTATGCTTCACCAGAATATGAAGTGCTGCTGCTGTTCTTGCCATGATAATTCTCAGTTTGTTGCTGTCTGCTTGTCGACTTACTATCGACAGCGAGTATTTAGCGTGATTTTAACCCAAGAAACACCATTCTTCACTCTATAACCGAAAACAACCGCCTTAAAGCCCCTAAAAACAGTAGAGTTACTTGCCGCGACTGCTATTTCCCTTTAAATTATTCTTTATAAATTAAGCGTGTAGTAAATAGGAGCCAATTATGGCCAAACCGATCAGTAAAGCGAGTCAGTCACAGGGAATGTTGATGTTCAAATTGTCCCTCACTCAAAGTTTTGCGATTGGCACGCTTAAAGTCAGGGAAATCGTTCCTTTTCAACCGATGACCCAAATCCCCTACTCTCATCACCATGTGATTGGCACCGTGACCATTCGCGATCTCACGGTTCCTGTGATTGATATGTCTGCCGCGATTGGCTTTCGCCCAATCACCCCTGCTGAATATAACGACTGTGTACTCATCGTGACCGACTGCTTAAGAACGGTCGTTGCATTCTTGGTTCGCTCAATCGATAAAATCATTGAATGTGATTGGAAGAGTATTGAATCACCACCAGCGAGTGTCGGTCGCAATGTATTTGTGACGGGCATTACTCGCTTTGAAGATCGTATCGTGCAAATGCTCGATGTCGAACTACTGCTTTCTAAGATCTACCCAGCTTATGAGAATGCGCACATCCCAATGCTGACCGATGTGGAAAGGGAACGCCTCAAAGCGTTGAACATCTTATTGGTGGATGACTCTTTGATTGCGCGTAAACAGTTATCAGATGCCTTAGACAGCATCAACATCCCTTACAGCATTTGTAACAACGGCTTAGATGCCATCGACCTGATGCGACGCCAAGCCAGCGCTGGCAATGCCATTGATCTTCTGGTGAGTGATATCGAGATGCCGGGATTAGATGGTTATGAGCTTGCATTTGAAGTGCAAAACGACAGCGCTTTAAGTCACGCTTACTGTATTTTGCATACCTCACTATCCAGTGAGATCTGTGTTGACCGTGCCAATCAGGTGGGGGCGCATGAAGCTCTTGAGAAGTTCAACGCGGGTGAATTAATCGAAGCTATGCTACGCGGTGCAAAAGTCTTAAACGGCGCCTCTACGGCTGCTTAGGCTCTGTTTTAGAAGCTAAACCTAGCATAGTGCTCAATGGTTTAGCTTCTTAGTCTCTTCTTTCTTCAAATCTTAATAAGAATAGAGCTAACCGTTAGTCTTTGTTTTCTGGCATAGACTTTTTCGGCATAGAGTAGCTCTTACTCACAAATTCCACTTCCTCGACTTCATTCACATGATTGGTAAAAGAGGCCAATGCATAGAGAGTGTTCGCGACTAGGTTGGCGTATTTAAAAAGAATCGGGTCTGGCGACTTTTTGCTTTCATGATGTTCAATACTCACCAAAGCTCGCACAACTTTCTTAGCCTGACAACGACACAAGTGAAGTTCACTAGACACTCGGTGTCCACCGGGTAAGACAAAGCCTTTAACCCCCCCTTCTAACTGCTCACGGATACGATGATAATCTTGCTTGAGCTCGACCAATTCAGACTCGGTGATGGCAAGCTTACCGCGCACAGAGCCATTCAAATGGTAGATGTTTGGCTGCAAGCGTTGCAGGATCTCACGAACCTGAGGCTCTAGCTCTAAAGACAACACCAATCCAACTCGGCAACAAAGTTCATCCGACAAAATCTCAAAATCACAGATAGGACTGTCTTCATAAATAAACGGGTAACAGAACTCGTCCCAATCTCGACTTACTGGTTTCACGTACCGATCCTTACACATAAATAGTCATCAAACGTCAATATACCAAACTCTTTGATTTAGACATAAAAAAGCCCTCACATTGGAGGGCTCCTGAAGAAATCGGTTAAACGAGATTACTCGTTAGATACTTTTTTGTGGCCTTCTTGTAGGTGAACGAAGTCCACCAGATCGTCGCCTGACACTTGGTATGCTTGACCAAAGCCTTTAACGAACAGGCCGTTCTCAGCTTTAAGGTTAAACAGAGAGAAGTCTTGAAGTTGGCTCAAACCATCAATGATTTCACCAAAACGCTCTTGCATCTGGCCAATCACTTGAGTCCAAAGTTCCGTTTCACGCTCCACAACACTTGCTTGAGCATCAAACGTTAAACGCTTACGTGCGTAAAGCTGCTTCGAGCTCTCTTCGTCTTCAATCATCATCAAAGATACCTGAGGGTTCGCTTTCAAGTTACGAGCATGACGAGCAATATCAGAAATTAGAACAAAGTAACCTTCTTGGTTCTGAACGAACGGTGCGTAACTTACGTTCGGGCGACCTTCTTCATCAACCGTTGCAAGTTGAAGGGTACGGCGCTCTTGGCGAAACTCTTTAATTTCTGGACCTAGGCGACCTTGTAGACGTTCTTGTTTTACTTGCTGTTCCATGGGTAATTCCTTTCTTCACTTTCTCTGATTTATTATTTTTGCCCAAGGTTGAGCGATCATAAGCGAACTAAACGATCCTCGAGCATTGATGTCTTGTTTAAGCCAGTTGGCAACCCTATGTAAGATTGCTGCTGATTATTTACTGTAAATTGAACTTAAGCTTGTTCTTTTAGCGCTTTGAAGCGCTCTACTTGGTCGGCAATAAGCTCACGCTTTTCGTTGCGGCCTAGGTAAATCTTAAAAATGTTCTCACCGGTTTCACTGAAGAAACCGAAGTAATGACTTTCACGACCCATGAACGCCTTGCTCACCAAACCGATATGTTTAACGTTATCCAGTTTTAGGTGGCCATGAAGCTCGCCTTCTTTGCCCATCAGGTTGTAGTAACCACGCGCTACTTTACCTTTCGGGAATGGCGCTTTTACTTCAAAGATAGAACCAAATGAATGCACGATAGTGGTCACAGGGCCCCAACCCACTAAACCTTCTAGAATCTCTTGAGCACGGCTGCCATCTAGCATTACCGCCATATCGTTTGGAAAAGCAGCAACCACTTCAACCTCTGAAACACCTAGCTTCTCAGCAATTGCTGTTGGCAGTAGTTTTGGCTCTTCTTCTAAAATTAGAGCTACGCGTTGTTCTAGAGTTTCTGTCATTTCTAATGTTGTATCTGTCATTGAATATGTTCCGTATAAACGAGTAAGTTATAAACTAAAAATTCGATATTAAGCGTGCTTCAAACTTGCATGCGGGTGTACGCCCGAACCTGACGCTTTAGGCGCTGGGTGCATAGCTTGGTATTCAGCGTTAAGCACTTGAATCACACTCTGCGCTAGGCTTACCGCCCAAAAGCTGCCAGCAATAGTCAGGCTCAGATAATCTTCCGAAAGCTCAACTAAACCGTTCTTTTCCCAATGCGCGAACAAAGGCTTGAGGTAGTCGAACGTATCTTGCCCCATAAATCTCGGTAGCGTACTTCTTCTAACAACACCAGAATCGAAACCTGCCTTTAATGTCGAGAAGGTCGGCTCTAGTGAGCTTTGCTTCGTCATCATGGCAATCGGTAACTGACCTTGCTTAATAGACTCCATGTAGCTGTCTAAAGTTCGATGTTGCATCACACCATGACCGCCAATGTTGCCTCCAGCACCACAACCAATGGGAAGCACTTCGGCATAGGTTTTCGCTAAGCTGTTGTAAATGCTGCGTTCGCGGTTATCGCGAGTCCAGTGATTCACACTCAGTTGCTTGACCTTGTGCTTGGCCATGAATTCAACACCCGCCAAGTACATGCTCGCCTTATCAGGCGTATTGGCCGGCGGTGGGATTTTTCCTTTCTCAACAAGATTAAGCATAGGTGCATTGCCCGCAACGATCAGTTGGTAGAGGTCAATACCGTGTGCGCCAGTAGACATGTAGTCTTCTAAATCTTGTTGGAACACTTCCATAGATTGGTGTGGTAATCCGTATAACAGATCAAGAACGATTGGCGCTTGCTCGGTGCGGCTTAGTGAACTGATACGTTCTAGCACAACCTCTCGGTCATCTAGGCGCTTAGCACTACGTCGAACCTGAGTATTGAAACTTTGAATACCGAACGAGAAACGATTGAAGCCACCTTCAAGCGCACGATCAAACATCTCGTCACCAAATCGATTGATGCGCCCTTCCAATGTCATCTCAACATCGTTTGCTAGTGGGAAATATTGACGAATCGCTTTACCCAGCTGCTCAACTTGTTGAGACGACAAATCGGTGGGAGTTCCGCCACCAATATAGACGGCGTGAAATAGTCCAGACTGAGCCCAAGGTGTTTTGGCTTTCTGCTTTAGCTCGACCATCAGTGCATCGAAATACTCATCCACTAATTTACGGCTTGCGGCATTTTGGAAGAAATTGCAGAACGTACAACGCACACGACAGAAAGGAATGTGGATATACAAGCAACGCGTATCCTGTTTTTTCCCTTCACTCAGCATCAGTTCGTCAAAGAGTTCTAACTTCTTACTGGGGTCGACCGGAATTGAACTTCCTCCGGCGTGTGCAGAATGCTTTTTCGCAAACGCAAAACGAAGCGGATCAGGGCTAGAAATGCCCAAGATTGATTCGTCAAATTTATAAATATTAAGACTCATATAATCTCTCTAAACACTTACATAGCAAAGTCTGGAAGACTATTCGCTAAAAACTGAGAGAATCATAAATACACGTAAATGATAATGCAATTGATAATTGATCTTATTTAGATTCTAAGCAATAATCCGATACAGAATTTTGATTTGGTAAAGGATTGATTGTGAACGTTCCTAGATATGTTATTGCAGGCGGTGCATCGTTAGTGATTCATGCCGCGTTGTTGTTTGTCGCTCAAGAATCCAAAGTATTTGCGATGCCTGCAGGTAGCCAATCGAACACGGTATCGATCAACTTCACTCCTAAGAGCGTTCCTTCACAAGCTCAGCAAAAAACAATCACAGAGCCAGTTAAACCTGAGCCAATAAAAGAAACCGTCTCACAAGCCGAACCAAAAACGGTTGAGCCAAAGCAAGCTAAGCCAACCCCAAAGAAAAAAGCGATCACCAATAAACCTCAACCAAAGAAAGTTGAGAAAAAAGTGATTGAGCAAAAGGTTGTCGAGAAGAAGCCGGTTCAAAAGAAACCAGTAACTGAGAAAAAGGTAGTTAAGAAAGAACGCCCAAAACCAGCCACTCAACCAGAGAAACTGGCCGACAAGAAAGTCGATAAGAATATGGACGAGTCTGCCAACCAGCCTCAGGAAGTAAATCAAGGCGTATCAAACCAAGAGCCGGTTTTGGTCACTAAACCTTCGTTCTCTGCGCGTCCTACCCCACCGAATTACCCTCGCCAAGCAAGACGCCGTGGCGTTGAGGGTGTCGCAACGTATGAGATCTGGCTAGACGCTGAAGGCAAACAAATTAAACAAGCATTAGTAAATTCATCAGGCGCGCTAATGCTCGATAACGCCGCATTAGATGCCATTAAACAATGGAAATTCTCACCTCACACTGTCAATGGTCGAGCGATTGCTCACCGAGTACAAATACCTGTTCGTTTTAGGTTGGATTAATCATGCAACAAATCAGTTACTTACAAGATCAACTTGGCTTAATGACTTGGCCTCTTCTTATCTGCTCAGCATTAACAGCAATGATCATCGCTGAACGTGTCTTCCAAGTCATGTTCAGCATTGGTGTGGGCAAACGTGCTATTCGTCGTGAGCTTAACCAAATTTCACCAACCAACAGTAAAGAGATTGAAGCGCTTGCTCAGTCGATTTCAGGTAAACGCCCGCTACTGTACAAGGGCGTGTCAATGTTGCTTGCTCACCACTCTTTCTCAAAAGGGCTACGTGAAGATGCTGCTGGAATCTGGCTACAAGAAAAACGCCACCAGCTTCATGCCGGTTTAAGACTGCTTGGTTTGATCGGCGTGATAAGCCCACTCATCGGCTTGCTTGGTACGGTACTTGGTCTTATTGAGATGTTTAAAGGCGTTGCCGCGACAACAGGCAGCATCACGCCTAATGATTTGGCAGATGGTCTTGGATTAGCAATGCGAACCACAGCAGCAGGTTTAATGATTGCGCTTCCAGCTATTTCTGGTGCTCAGCTACTCGGGCTATGGGCCGATCGAGTGCTAGCTCAATTGGAGCATACATTGAACTATGTGAATGTGTGGTTAGAAGGCATGTCGATTCAAACCAATCAGTCAGATGATACTCAAGGTAAGCCTGTCAACAAAACCTCTATCGGTGATGTGAGCCAAGCATGATTAAAACGCCCCACTCATCTCACACACAGAGCCTAGCGCCGGACTTAACACCGCTGCTCGACATCATTTTTATCGTGATGGTTTTTCTATTGCTTACGGCATCGGTAAAGCTGGAATCGCTAGAAGTTGAGCTGCCAAGCTCGGATGTTAAAAACGCTTCTGAAGTCCACAAGGATTCAATTAGCGTCAATATTTTAGACCGCGAACCCTACTGGGCAATTAACGGCCAAGAATACATCGACTGGGAAAACTTCAAGATTGCGCTGTTAGAAGAGACTGGTTCAACGGATAAAAAACCGATCATCATTGGCGCAGATAAAGCCGCTAACGTGGAGAACCTAGTGAAGTTGCTTTCATTCCTTCAAGAAAACGGAATACCAGCGACTCAATTGCTCACGGACGATGGCTAGAGCGACACTCAATTTTCACGAGGTTTGGCTTCTGGTTGATAAAACTAAACAAGCAGACTAAGCCTCTCTATCGATTCGAACTCACAATGCGAACGGACTGCTCACTGAGTATCTTCGCGATACAAAAAGAAAATATAAAGAACTTATTATGAACAACTTAAACGTGCTCAATAAATTAAAGACCAAGACACCTCTTCTTTCATTAGCTGCAATCAGCCTGGCACTTAGCGCACCCGCAATGGCCAACGACGCTGAACAACCTCGAATCATCAGTGCTGGTAGTGCCGTTACTGAATTGGTTTTGGCATTAGGTGCCGAAGAGCAGTTAGTCGCGATTGATGTGACCAGCCACTTCCCTCAAGGAGAAAACCTGCCAAAGATTGGTTATCACCGAAACCTGTCTGCTGAAGGTCTACTCGCCCTAGAGCCAACCACATTGATTGGCTCGGATGAAATGGGACCAGACAACGCTATCTCTCAATTAAAATCGGCAGGCGTCGATGTAGAGATTGTTAACACTGAAGCAAACGTGGAAGGGCTATTAAAGCGTATCGACCAAATCGCAAAGATCACCCATACCGAAGACCACTCGCAGCAAGTGAAAACCGATGTGAATCAAAAGATCGCAGCACTGAAAGCGAACCAAGTACCAAGCAACGAAGCGAAGAAAGTTCTATTCCTGTTGCTGCATGAAGGTCGCCCTGCCAACGTTGCTGGCGGTGAAACATCACCAAACGCAATCATCGAGTTAGCTGGCGGTATCAACCCTGCCGCTCAGAGCTTAACGTCTTACAAGCCACTGTCGATGGAATCACTGGTAGAAATGCAGCCAGATGTGATTTTAGTCAGTGGTCGTAGCTACCAAAAAATGGGCGGTGCTGATGCCATCCTGAAATCGCTACCTATGTTAGCGGCAACGCCTGCAGGTATGAACAAGCAAATCATTACCGTAAATGGCAGTGCTTTGGTTGGCGGGCTTGGCCTAGAAAGCCTCTCTGAAGCAAAGCGTCTAAACGCACTTATCTACCCGCTATAACTCAACCACCCTATTTCTGCTATCGCTAATTCGCTTCCCTCACCAACTGACTCACGCTGTTGTTGAAGGAGGTCGAAGTTAGCGATAGATATTGAGGCCCTTTATGTTGTTACGCTCCGTCCCACTGAAAACGTCGATGTTAGCTCTAGGTGCAACCCTAGCTTTTGTCGCGCTGTACTCGATCACTGTTGGGCCAATGAACATTAGCTTAGCTGACAGCGCAGCGAGCTTAATTAAACCAAACAATGACTTAGCACCTCACATCAACTTAGTGATTCAAGAGATCCGCTTACCTAGAACCATCTTGTGCATGCTGATTGGTGCGATCCTCGCCTTGTGTGGTGCAGTGATGCAGGGTTTGTTTCGAAACCCACTTGCAGAACCTGGCATCATAGGCGTATCTGCTGGTGCGGCGCTAGGTGCAGCACTGGCCATCGTGCTTTTCTCTGAGCTATCGCTTCAATACCCTGCTTTCATGAACTTTGCTGCAGTTCCTGTGTTCGCTTTTCTTGGTGGCGCTTTAACAACACTGTTGGTGTATAAGCTGGGCACGGGTAAATTCGGCACCTCTGTCACCATCATGTTGTTGGCGGGTGTGGCGATCAGTGCGCTCTCTGGCGCTGGTATTGGCTTCTTGAATTTCATTGCTGATGACCAAATGCTGCGCGATCTTTCATTGTGGTCGATGGGTTCATTGGCGGGCGCTAAGTGGTCAGGGATTTTGCTGGCAGCTGTCACGCTCGTTGGCTTGTTTGTTGTTTTCTACCGACAAGCAATGTCATTGAATGCTTTGCTACTAGGCGAGTCAGAAGCACAACACCTTGGCATCCCAGTACAAAAGCTGAAACGAAAGCTGATTCTACTGACGGCTGCAGGCGTTGGTATCACGGTTAGCCTGTCTGGCATGATTGGTTTTATTGGATTGGTTATCCCACATTTAGGTCGCATGTTGGCAGGCCCTGACCACCGAGTTCTGTTGCCACTATCAGCGGTACTAGGCGCACTGCTGCTAACCGCCGCAGACATGTTCTCACGTGTGGTACTTGCTCCGGCTGAACTTCCTGTTGGTATTGTCACTGCGATTATCGGCGCCCCATTCTTCTTATATCTACTATTTCAACAGAAAGGGAGAATCCTTTAATGTTTCCTTCAGCTTTAAAAGCGACCGATATCGAAGTGAAGTTCGGCAGTAAAGTGATATTAGATGGCGTTTCTATTGAGATTGAAGCGGGAAAGGTAACCACACTGCTTGGGCCAAATGGCGCAGGTAAAAGCACGCTGCTTAAAGCTTTGTGCCAAGAGATATCAAGCAACGGCGATATCCAGTATTTTGGACACAGTAAAGACAAGTGGCCTTCTCAAAAGTTAGCGAAGCACCTTGCTATGCTTCCTCAACACAGCACATTGACCTTCCCATTCTTGGCACATGAAGTTGTCGAGCTTGGTGGGATTCCTCTGCAAGAATCCAACAAGAAGCTGACCAGCATTGCTAGCCAAAAAATGGATGTTGCTGATGTGACTCACCTGAGTGAAAGACTTTATCCTTCGCTATCAGGCGGTGAAAAGCAGCGAGTGCACTTGGCTCGAGTGTTAACTCAGCTTCACCACTCTGGTGACCAATGTATTTTGATGCTTGATGAACCAACCTCTGCACTGGATCTTGCCCACCAGCACAACACCTTAAAGATTGCGAGAGAATTAGCCGATAACCACAATGCCGCGGTTATCGTGGTTTTGCATGATCTCAACTTAGCCGCGCAGTATTCCGATCGATTGGTGGTATTGAAAGATGGCAATTTGGTGTGTGATGGCAAGCCTTGGGATGCACTGAAACCTTCGATGATAGAAGATGTGTATGGTTACAAAAGTATCGTAGAAAAACACCCAACCATGAGCTTCCCTCAGGTTCACCCCGCACAATAAGTCCGATTAAGGAGCGACTCGTTTTGAGTATTCGTTCTTGATAACAATGACGTAATCCTAAGCCTCGATTTGTTCGGGGCTTTTTATTGGCTCACAGCCACTCTCTCGGCTTAAACTCAATTTTATTAACAACCACAACAGCAAGCACCAAAACGACTCACCTTGAGCATTTGAGGCTCTAGAAATGAACTCTACTTGTTAGGGTTACTTAGCTTTTAACACTGAAGAGAAAAACAAGCCGCGGGCGTAAGCATATAAAAAGAAAAGAAATAACATCATTCAGCAAACAGCAACATCGGTGTGGGATTGAGAGAAAAACGCACAAGAAGTGAAACGGCAGGCACAAAAAAAGCCCCCGCAGGAGCTTCTTTTATTGAGTGCTGATTATTGGCTCATACGAATCAATGATTTACCAATCAACCACTCTAGTTCTTTACCGCTAGTATCGCCAAACTGAGTTTCAGTCAGCTTGTATAGACGATCAATACCGTTTGCAGCGAACTCATGTGCGCTCTCAGCAGTAACGATATGATGGAAAAGTAAACGTAAGATTGCTAGGAACTCAGCGTCTTCAAGTGCTGCAACCCAGCTAGCTGAAAATGCGTCAAGGCCATTTTCGAAGTCAATGTGTTCCATGAACATCTTGAAAATACGACCGTCTAGAGCAGCAGTAAAATCCGTTTTCTTTGGAAAGTGATGACTTATACCTGTACGAGAAACACCCGTTTGTTGACTCAACGTCGTGTATGACATCTTGTCGTAACCCAATCTTAGTAGCTGGTCTACAACGGCATCCATGATTTTCTGGATCGTGATTTCTGTATCTTCTTTACTACGCTTTGGCATATTCAGGCTCTTCTCTTTGTAAATCCATCTAACTCAATCAAATGAAGTCAGAATGAAAATCGTTATCAGCATTATGTGAGCAAGGTATTTTTTCGCAAGTATTTATAACTAAATTCACACAAATACTATGTACGAACAATTTTACAGTGATGCCTCTTTGGACACTTTGTCTAATTATTCTTCGAAAATCACCTTACAATCCTAAGTCGATAAGTTTAAATAACTACTTAGAATATGAAATACCCAACGAAAAATTCATTGTATAAATACCTATCAAGCGATAGATAGTCTTATAAAATCATTTCTGGCGCAACTAAGTGAATGATATTCTGACATATTAATAACATTCCTTTTCAACAAAACGTGAGGTAAATCACATACATATTTGGCGGCGCGAATGTAGATATTCATCAAACACCTTAACAAACAACATAGCATACCAGTATAAATTAGTTCAAAGGTTTTAATTTTTGTAGATACAGTTCAAATTGCTCGTTAGAATAACCTCAGACTTTGTAAGAGGATTATTTATGAGCCAAGATATTGGTAACAACGATGTATGTGAGGCTTGCGGCTGTGCAGGCGAAATCGGGTTCATCATTAAAGAAGGCGACGATGTTGCTGAAGTAACGGTTTACGGAAACTCAAAAGCACTGATTGAAGCTGAGTTTGCTAAGTATGTTGAACTTGCTAAACAAGTGTCTAGCAACGTTGAGTTCGAAGCATCAGAGATGACTGAAGAAAGCACAGAGTTGCACGCTCGCTTTAAATTTGAAGTTAGCGCTGAGAAGATTATTTTTGAACTTAAGACTCGCTCTCTAGCGCGCTAATATAAGCATTTATATGCTTATTAAAAGACGAGTGAATTACTCGTCTTTTTTTAATTGAACCCAAGCCAGTGACCCATTTTGCTCAAAATCGTTTTCTGCAGCGCACTGAATCACTACGCCCCCCACCTCTAACACTGCCCCAATGCTATAAGCCTTGTCATCGTAATAACAAACTCGTTGCTGTTGACCGCCTTGTGTCACCACCACCGCAGCTTTACCGGGCGTTGAAATTACTTTGTTGGCACTCGCAGACATTGAGCCAAACACTGAAGCGGCTATCAGAAAGACCTTAATAATTCGTATATTTACTCTAATCATTAATTTACCTATCATCTTTGCTCCATTCCTCATTAATCTACCGCCAAATGGGTAAAACACTATGCGAGATTAATTTTTCCATTATAGTGTAAGCGTCTATCGTAATAAGAAGCCTGTTATGCTCAGAATAATTGCACTTATTATTGGTTCCTTAACCATAACAAATGTCAGTGCTGAACCACTCGATCACTATCAAATATTGAACCATCTCGATAATTACGGAAACTTATATCTACGAAATAAGCCTTATACATCACTTCCAACTGGCTTGGTCGTAGATGGTAATCTCAATATAGAGAATACTGCGATCACACGCCTACCCAAAGGGTTAGAAGTGAACGGCAGCCTTAAAGGCTCTAACAGCCAACTCGCTCGAGTCCCGAGCGGGGTTAAGATAAAAGGTTACGTCGACTTGATTGGCAGCCAAATCACCAGCTGGCCAAGAGGTGTAAGAGTGGGCGGCTTTATCAACCTCACCGACACTCCACTGGAAAGGCTACCGAATGGCTTTAGAGTAAAAGGCGATCTGAGCGTGATCCGCACTCCTTTAACCGAGTTACCCAACGGGATCGTGATTGACGGCGACCTTTATATAGGCGGTTCTGGGATTACAACATTCCCCGAGACCATGACAGTCAAAGGCAACATCTATCTGGGCGGTAACACCGTAACCAAATGGCCAACCAATCTAGATCTCGGTGGTGCAGTCGCTCGCTAATTCAGGCTAATGCTCTAATGCTCTAATGCTCTAATGCTCTAATGCTCTAATACGTTAATGCTCGATCGCAGCAACAAATGGTGATTCAGAAACAAAAAAGGAGCCCAAGGCTCCTTTTTCAATTCAATCAAGTTGCTAATCAACTAGCAAGCTAACTAACGTTCGTTAACCAATGTTCTTCACTGGGTTGGCGTAGCTATCGATCAAGTACTGACGCGCACCTTGTGGCAGGCTCGACAGTTTAGCTTCAAACTCTTGTTTAACGGCCGCTGTAATCGACTCATCTTCTTTTTCTGCTGCCAGCAAGTTTACTGGGAACAGTTTGTAGTTATCGTGGATCTGACGATCGATCTCTTCAGCAAGCGCTTCAGGGGTATCAAAATCTTGGTCGATAACCTGACCGAAGCCAACGTGAACGCGTCCTTTATTACCGATGATGCCTTGAATGATACTTTCGATATCTTCAAACTCACCCTTTTCGTAACTGCCGTTTACGTCTTTTTCGAAAAGCTCTATCGCTTTAGCCGTGTCACATGGGTCGTTCTCGTAAGAAATAGCCACAGGAACAATCTTCAATGACTTCACGTATTCAGGGAAAGCAATTTTTTGCTTACGTCCTTCAACGTGGAACATTTTCAAAATTGCTGGCTCAGTAAAATCGTTACCGTCTTTCGCACGACCTTCCTTTTGAGCGATCCAGATTGAGTTGCCCGTTTCTAGAGAGTGCTTAATGTAAGAAGACAACTGCCCTAGCGCTTTCATCATCTCACGCGGTCCTTTCAAAGAACGCTTTACGATGAAGCTCTTATTTAAACGCATCAATTCAGTCGCACATGGCTTTTTCAACAGGTTGTCTCCGATAGCGATACGACAAGTCTGATGATTATTTTGATGCAGAGCGTAATTTACCAACGCAGGATCCATAGCAATGTCACGATGGTTTGATACAAACAGATAAGCTTGGTTCGCATCCAGTGACTCGATACCAGTGTACGTCACACCGCTAGTGGTTTTCGCTAACGTGTCGCGTAAGTACTTTTTCACTTCAATCTGAATGGATTCAACGCTAGTCAGCTTGCTCCATTTCATTTTTAAGTACACACGCAAAATCGGGCTCATTAATGCTTTGAACCAAGACGCATGGTTTGAAAAACGGTAGTGCAAGATTGCACTGATAAATTCTTCATCATTAATAAGACGGTTTAGTGCCGCTGGAATTTCATCATCGCCGTAAGGGCGAATATCAACATATGGATCGGTTGGAGAGGTCATTTTTTAATTCATATAATAAAAAGCTGGCTCATTCTACGCGTTGTTTTGACTTCTCGCAGCTACAGAGCCCATACTTTTGACAAGGTCAGACCAGAAACATTGAAAATCCCCTGTTATTGTT
Organism: Vibrio sp. 10N.261.55.A10; assembly: GCF_041470825.1. Classification (NCBI taxonomy): domain Bacteria; kingdom Pseudomonadati; phylum Pseudomonadota; class Gammaproteobacteria; order Vibrionales; family Vibrionaceae; genus Vibrio; species Vibrio sp. 10N.261.55.A10. The sequence continues at coordinate 96,117 of NZ_JBFRNC010000035.1, forward strand.
GGCATTCTTTAAGATTAACGGTAATCTTGACGCCCCAAAATTAAGGTACTATCTATGAACTTCGCTATTGAATATACATCGGCTTACTTTTCACACTTGGTGATCACACCACGCAAGAAAGTACTTAAACATAGCCTTGTATCGGTTCAAAGTGGCTTGGTTTTGATTAAGTTAGGCAAACAAGAGTATGCCGTTGAACCAGGACAAAGCGTCTGGATTCCATACGACTGCCTAACGTCACTGACCTACTTTCCAAACACTCAGGTTAACCGTGTCGATTTTTCTGTTCGTTTGACGGATTCATTCCCAAGACAAGCGGGTTACATCACGCAAACGAACCTCTCTTCGGCACTACTAGAAAAGCTAGAACAAACCAAAGCTCGCGCTTCTAATGCCAATAATACGGAACAAGCGTTTAAAGATATGCTTTCTGTATTGAAGCAAGAAGTGTTGTCGTTTAAACCCCTGCTTTGCGAAAGTGCTCTTTCTCAGCGATTCAATCAATGGAACATTGATGACTCAAACTTGCCACAAGAGCACACTCTGGTGATGGTGATGCGAGAAGCGAAGAAGCGCATGCAGTCAGGTCAAAAACGTTCACTTGTGATTGATGATCTGTTCTCAGGTAAAGAAGAAGAGTTCGAGCAACTGTGTATGCTTGTTTTTGGTGAAGATTTATAGCTTGGCGGAAAGTGAGTGCTGGTATTAAAACTCGCAAGCCAGATACTAAAAAGCCGCAAAAACTGAGTTTTTGAACTGACCCCCAATA
>NZ_JBFRNC010000036.1:0-21789 GCF_041470825.1 Vibrio sp. 10N.261.55.A10
ATGAACCAAAAAAAAGCCCCGAACATTAATATGTTCGGGGCTTTTCTATGTAATACGTTTAGCTATTTATTACTCAGTAATTGAAATCTAGATTAGAATCCGAATCGAGCCGACATTAAGATTTGGTGGCCATATGTGCCGTTATTGCGCATATCAAGACCAACAGACAGTTGATCAGTTGAATGGAAACGAGCACCGATACCCAAAATTGAACGAGTGTCATCGTTGTCGATCAGTTGACCAAGGCGTGCGTTAACTTCAACGTTTGCCATTAACCAAGCTCTCAAGCCAAGGTTAATTTCTGTTTTGATGTGGTTATCGTCATTCCGTTCAATGTTGTGCAGTAACATTTGGCCAGTAACGTCAGCAAATTGACTGATTGGGCCGTTGAATCCCATACCTACCGCTGCATCCCAATCACTTTCAAATTCTGAATCGATACGAGCAACAAAATGAGAGTTCTGAGTGAACATTGTTGTGACTTCACCACCGAAAGTACTTGGGCTAGTACCCATGCGCAGCTCGAATGTGTTGTAGTTAAAGTTGTTTGCAGACGCAGAGAATGAACACAGTGCAGCGAGTCCTAAAAGGACAGTCTTATTCGTGCAACCTAGCATGGTGACTCCATATAAATTGTATTTTGCGGCAGTATAATACAAAAAAGCCTGCAATATGCAGGCCAATTATTTGAAGTCGGTATTTTTATATTAATCGCTTATAGAACCTGGATGTGGTCCACTTCGATTTCAGGTGTCTTACCACCTTCATATTCACCGAAGATACGAACTTTTGTATCAGCGGTCAGTGGTTGTGCTAGGCGGATATCATCATCAAGTTCGATTTGAATTTCACTCTGGCCATCAGAGAAGACAAACGTGTCATTCTTAAGTTGACGAACGATCTTGCCATCCACAATTGCTTCTTGCTCTGCGAACATGCTTGTGTCGGCAAGTAGTGTCGCAACAGAAACGGTTTCAATTGGGCCAGTATAAGCAATAGCGCTTTCGTGCTTGTTGCTGTTGTGGTCACTAGCCATTGCGAAAGTAGGAGCAAGGATAATAGTAGATGCGATAGCTAATACAGTTTTTTTCATGGTGAATCCCTTAATGTTGTTTTTAGTAGAAACGTTTTTCTGAATTTGAAACGTTTCTTTTCGTTAGTACGTTTTTTGTTGAAGCGCCTGTTATCGTTCACAAGCTTCGTTTCGATGGAGCTATTAAACAACACTGGGGTTGAATCCAGAGTGAGTAACACATTCATTTTCCATTCATTTTATTGAGCATCTACTCGGCAATGACGTTAAGATGGTCGCAGAGAAATATTGCCCACAGCTATAAATTGAAAATTAAGAAATTAAGGATTTAAGTACAAATGCGAGCACCATTAAGTGCCCTTATGGTTCAAGGGACAACGTCAGATGCCGGAAAAAGTGTTTTGGTGGCAGGTTTATGCCGTGTTTTGGCAAGGAAAGGAATCAAAGTGGCACCTTTTAAGCCACAAAACATGGCGTTGAACAGTGCTGTGACAAAAGATGGTGGCGAAATTGGCCGTGCTCAAGCGGTTCAGGCGCAAGCTTGTAATATAGAGCCAACCGTTCACATGAACCCTGTATTGCTAAAGCCCAACTCAGATACCGGCGCGCAAGTGATTTTGCAAGGCCGAGCGCTGAGCAACATGGAAGCGACGGGTTATCATGATTACAAGAAAGTGGCGATGGATACAGTTATCGATTCGTTTGACCGACTTTCTGAAGAATATGAAAGCGTGATGATTGAAGGTGCGGGGAGCCCAGCCGAAATCAATCTTCGTGAAAATGATATCGCTAACATGGGATTTGCTGAGAAAGCGGACATCCCTGTGATCATCGTTGCTGATATTGACCGTGGTGGCGTTTTTGCGCATCTCTACGGGACATTAGCTCTATTGTCTGAATCTGAACAAGCTCGTGTAAAAGGCTTTGTGATAAATCGTTTTAGAGGCGATATCGCACTGCTTCAATCTGGCCTAGATTGGCTAGAGGAAAAAACCGGCAAGCCAGTCATTGGTGTTTTGCCATATCTGCATGGTTTTAACTTAGAAGCGGAAGATGCCATTACCTCTGCTCAAGAGTCTGACGGAGAAGCTAAGCTTAAGGTGGCGGTGCCAGTGCTAACCCGAATCAGCAACCATACAGACTTTGACGCGTTAAGATTGAATCCTTCGATTGATTTACGTTATGTCGGTAAAGGCGAACGTGTAAACAATGCTGATTTAATTATCTTGCCGGGTACAAAGTCGGTAAGAGCAGATTTGGATTACCTAAAAGAACAAGGCTGGGATAAAGATATTCAACGCCACCTGCGCTTAGGCGGCAAAGTGATGGGTATCTGCGGTGGCTACCAAATGTTAGGTAACATCATCCACGATCCTGATGGCGTTGAAGGGGAACCCGGCAGCAGCGAAGGGTTAGGGTATCTGGATACTGAAACGACCCTTACACAGCAGAAAACCTTAACCAACGTACGCGGCACCATGACGCTGGATGGCAAAACAGCACAAGTAAAAGGGTATGAAATCCACGTAGGTAGGACTGATGTCAAAGAAACAGCCTTACCGGTTCAGTTAGAATCTGGCAGCCTAGATGGCGCTGTGAATCAAGATAACTCGATTTTTGGTACTTACTTGCATGGCGTATTCGACAACAGTGATGCGTTGTCGCTTATTTGCGAATGGGCAGGAGCCAACGATGTGACCGCGATTGACCACGAACAGCTTAAAGAGCTGGGTATTAATCGAATCGCTGATGCCATCGAAGAGTACTTAAATCTTGATCTGCTTTGGCCAGAGTTAACAGCTTAAGCCGCCATTTAGAAGTTAGCTAAAGAACTTAAACGAACAATAGATAAGTGATAACAATGAAAAAGCGAGTCTTCCTTTTAACCATGGCTTTAACTTCGGCATTGAGTTCTAGTCATCTTTTTGCTGCGGAAAAGCTACGAGTTTACGCTGCATCGTCGATGACCAATGCGGTTAATCTGTTGGTTGAAGAGTTTGAGAAAGACCATTCTGTCGATGTGATTCCTGTGTACGCGAGTACATCGTCTTTGGTGCGACAAATCGAAAGAGGAGCACCAGCAGACATTTTTATCTCGGCAAATGAGAAATGGATGACGCATTTAGTCGATCGTAAATTGGTTTATAGTGACAATGTCACAAACCTATGTGAAAACGAACTGGTGCTGATTGCTCCTAAAGAGACATCGGTAACGTTAGACCTATCAAAAGGTGAACAATGGGCTAAACTGCTTACTAATGAAAGGCTTGCAGTGGGTAACACCATGTCGGTTCCTGCTGGTATCTATGCAAAAGAAGCGTTAGAAACGTTAGGTGTATGGGACGATGTGAAAACTCGATTGGCACCAAGTAACAATGTTCGTATGGCCTTAGCCTTAGTCGAGCGCAGTGAAGCTAAGCTTGGCATTGTCTACAAAACGGATGCGTTGCTTTCTAAAGAAGTAAACCTAGTGTCGACCTTCCCATCAGATCTGCACACACCAATACGTTACCCTGTAGCGAAGTTGAGTGATAAAGTTGTGGCAGAAGAGTTCTATACTTTCCTAAAGAGCGAAAAAGCGAAAGACACCTTGAACAGTTTTGGATTTGAAGTGCGTTAAATGATGTATTTATCGGAATACGAATACCAAGCCTTAATGCTGAGCTTAAAAGTCGCTGGGTTTGCAATCTTATGGCTTATCCCTATCGGTATTGGCTTAGCATGGCTACTTGCTAAGAAACAATTTGTAGGTAAGAGCATTGTTGAGAGTATTGTCCATTTACCTTTGGTACTTCCACCTGTGGTTATTGGCTATTTACTGCTAGTGATGATGGGCAGGCAAGGTATCATAGGTTCGTGGCTCAATGACGTGTTTGGTATTGTATTCAGCTTTAGCTGGAAGGGCGCGGCACTCGCTTGTGTGGTTGTGGCGTTGCCGCTGATGGTTCGCTCTATTAGATTGAGCCTAGAAACCGTAGACAGTAAGCTTGAAGAGGCGGCTGCTACATTAGGCGCTTCACCTCTTCGTGTGTTTTTCACGATCACTTTACCCTTGATGATCCCAGGGGTCATTACCGGCACCATGCTTTCATTCGCAAGAAGCCTAGGGGAGTTTGGCGCGACCATCAGCTTCGTTTCAAATATTCCCGGTGAAACTCAAACCATTCCTTTGGCTATGTATACCTTTATTGAAACCCCTGGCGCTGAAATGGAAGCCGCGCGTTTGTGTGTCATTTCTATTGTGATAGCGCTGGGTTCATTGATGCTATCTGAGTGGCTCAACAAAAAGTCAGCACAACGCTTGGGAGGCAATGCATGAGTGCTTTGATCCTCCAATATCAACAACAACTTGGTGAAACGTTCTTTGATATCGACTTGGAATTACCAAGTAGCGGCATTACGGCAATTTTTGGTCGTTCTGGCGCGGGTAAAACCTCACTTATCAATGCAATCAGTGGCCTTAAACAGCCCGATAAAGGTCTGATCAGCGTATCTGGAACCACACTGTTCGATAGTGAAAATGGCATTAATTTGCCGACTCACAAACGCAACGTCGGTTATGTGTTCCAAGAGTCGCGATTGTTTCCACATATGAAGGTGGCAGCGAACCTTAAATACGGTATGAAAAGCGTCGATCAAGCGCACTTTGAGCAAATAGTCTCGCTGTTGTCTTTGGGTTCATTGCTTGACCGATACCCAGCTCGTTTGTCTGGCGGTGAGAAGCAACGTGTGGCGATTGGCCGCGCTTTGTTATCAAAGCCGAGCATTTTGTTGATGGATGAGCCTTTAGCGTCTCTCGACTTGCCTCGTAAGCGCGAAGTGATGCCATTTCTGGAAAACTTATCCGAAACCGTCCAAATACCGATCATCTATGTCACCCATAGCCTCAATGAAATTTTACGCTTGGCAAATCACCTTGTGATTATTGACCAAGGCAAAGTGATTTCGTCGGGTGTGACGGAAGAGGTTTGGGCATCGAGAGCCATGCAACCTTGGCAATCTTTCTCAGAGCAAAGCTCGTTGTTTGAAGCGACATTAGCGGAACACAATGACGATTATGCGCTGTCTCGCCTGATGCTAGGAAAGTCGACGTCGTTATGGGTTCAGAAAGTATCGAGTGAGCTTGGTACGACAGTGAGGCTGCAAGTTAGGGCAAATGATGTCTCTATCACGCTAGAACGGCCGAAAGGGACTTCTATACGTAACATCCTTCCTGTCACCATTAAAAGCGTAGAGACGCACCAACAAGGCACAAATAAGCAGAGTGTCGCGGTCGAGCTAGAGTTAGAGTCTGGGTGCTACCTATGGGCAACCATTACATTGTGGGCGCTGGATGAGTTAAATCTAGAAATCGGGCAGCGTGTTTACGCTCAAATTAAAGGTGTGAGTGTCGCTCAAAGAGATATCGCGGTAACGCATTAAACCTGACAAGGTCAGTTTTTCGATATTGTCGCGATACTGCCTGTTATAGGTTCTGAAAATTCGATCTTGATTCCATGAATGGATACATGCGTCATTTTTATACGGTATAACTGCCAGTTTTGCGCCACACTATATGAATGTTAAAGCATATGATTTGTCGAATCATATGAACATTAGCAACAAGAACATACAGACGTAACGATCGACGAACAGAAAATAGCGGATATAAAAAAGCCGCGTGTTTAAAGAAACATGCAGCTTAATTCTAAGTAGTACTGTTAGCGCTTAGCCTAGTTTAGGCGACTAGCGACTTACTTAGTAAAAACTTCTTTGAAATCACGCTTCAAGATTGCATCACGACGAGCTTTCTTGATTTGTTTAACCATGTCTTTTACACAGTTGTGTAGAACTTGGTCTAGCAGTTGAGCACGGTACTCTTCTTTTTCTTCGTCAGACATGTCTTCTGGAAGTTTAAGAGTAGGGAACTCTTCCATCACGTTAACACCAGCGAAAGCTTGGCTAACTGAGATTAGAGCGTGGAACTGCTCGAAGTTGTCTAAAACATTTTGTGCGCTTGCTGGAAGACTATCCCAAGCTTCGCGTACTGCTTCTTCAGACACTTCGTGAATAGAAGTAACCATAAAGTGCATCTCTTTTGGTACGCCATCAAATTCGATAACTTGACGAAGTTCTGGTGAGATGGTGGTTAAATCGATTTCTTGTTGTTCGTTGTTTGTAGCGTCTGACATAGTATTTCTCTTTAAAAAGAAACAATGCTAAAAAGATCTGTAAAAAAGTCAATATAATATAGAGATTAGGGCATGATTTAAGCCCAAATTTGAGCTACTTTGAATATTCAACACTAGATAAAGGTGATGTGATGATAGAAAAGGGATCTTCAATGCGCATATTGCTGGTTGATGACGTTCAACTAGACAGGATGCAACTTGCTATCCGACTCAAGCAACTGGGTCATATTGTAGAAGCTGTCGGTAGCGGAAAAGAAGCCCTGAGTGTTTATTCTGATTTTGATCCTGAACTCGTGTTACTTGATATCAGCATGCCTGATATGGATGGTTTTGAAGTGGCGAATGAGGTTCGAAGCCGATTCCCAGAATGGGTTCCCATCATCTTTCTTAGTGGTCACGAAGAACCTGAGATGATCGCAAAAGCGATTGACGCTGGTGGCGATGATTACCTGATCAAGCCAGTAAACAAGGTTGTTTTGAATTCTAAGCTGATTGCGATGCAACGTATCGCGCACATGAGACGAGAGCTAAAACAAAGCACAGCCAAACTCGAAGAACTGAACATCCTTCTGCAGCAACAAGCCAACGAAGATGGCCTGACCAAATTGTATAACCGTCGATATATGGATACTAAGCTTGAAGAGAGCATAGCGTGGCACGGAAGACGTAATATATCCATGACAGTCATACTTCTAGATGTAGACTTCTTTAAGCCTTACAACGATAATTATGGTCATATTCAAGGGGATAAGTGCTTACAAGGGCTTGCTAATACCTTGAAACAGCTGTTTGTTCGTGCGGGAGAATTTGTCGGTCGTTATGGCGGTGAAGAGTTTGTTCTGATTCTTAGCGATACAGACAGTGAAGGCGCTAAGGTACACGCGACTCGAGTTAAAGAGGCATTGCATGAGATGAACTACGCTCATGAACACTCAACGGTATCGGATAGAGTGACAGCGTCACAAGGTGTGTTGTCATTTGTGCCAGAAGGTGGCGAATCTATTGCGTCTATTTACGAAAAGGTCGATCAAGCGCTTTATCAAGCGAAGCAAAGTGGTAGAAATACCTTTGTACAACGTAACATTTTGGAGCTTGCGCGTTAGTTGGCGAGCTCTTTAAGATATTTGAATTTATACTTCTAATAGCGTTTGAGCTAGGAAGTGCTTTAAGTGATAAAAGAAATGCCACATTCGAAGTCATTTTCTATGACTAACACATCTTGGACGCTTGCGGTTCCTCTATTTTTTACCGCTTTGGCGACCACTGTTAATGCCAATACGCTATCTGATCTTTTTCGAAAGGATCTAGAGCAGAGCTTTGCCACCAGTGTATTGCTCAACGACACCGATGTTTTCACTTTTGGTATCAATAACTTTGACCCCAATAAAGTGTTTAGTTTGGACAATGAAGACATCGGTTCGAATGATTCGGTAAGTCGTCGCCAAAACATCACCTCCCTGAGTTTGCCTTACACATTTGAATTACCCAGTTACATCGAAGACAACCATCAAGAGGTGACGCTACGCTTGTCTGCATTGCGAATCGAGAACGATGTCGAGTACGCGGCAGCAAACAGAAACGATTTTCAAAAAGAGTCGGTAGTGTCTGGCTACGTCGAATTCGCGAATGTGTCCCAGCTAGACGAATATTGGAGCTTCAGCTCTGCAATCGGTAACCACATCTCTTACTACCGCAATGATTATGAATATCGCGCTTCGTTGCTAAAGCCTATTCAAGACCAACTGGATGGCGTATATCTCAATACTGATGCTTGGGCTTACATCATCGAGCCTAAAATCAAGCTGATGTACGAAGATAAGAATGACTGGGGAAAGTATAAATTGAGCACCAGTTGGCATTACTTTAATGGCATCGGCTGGGGCGAGGCGAATAATGGCAATGTCGGTCATCCTGAAGGGTGGTATATCGCCAATGAAGCCAAGGTTTTCTATGATCTCGTACGTTGGGATAAGAACATCACATCGATGTACTCGAGTATAAGACGAATTGATATTGGTGGTGACACGGTGGCCTCTATGGGCACCACATCTTACTACGAGGGCAGTGTTGGCTGGCTGCTTAACCCAAACCTATTTAATGAGTGGGTCGATAACGTGGGAATAGGTTTTACGATTAACTACGGAAGTAGCTTAAAAGGTGGTAGCTTGGTTATATTCTTCAACCAAGATTAAGCTCTCTTTTTCCACTTGAGCTATACGGCCTCAAATCAATGAGGCTCGTTGAACTTGGAAGTGATAGTTATTGAAGCAGTTCGCTATTAATGGCTTAAGCTATTTAGATCTCTAGTACTTAATATCTTTAGCTTTTAACCATCGTTAACGGTCAATACATAATTTGTTTCGACCGGTTTCTTTCGCTTTATACAGCGCTTGGTCAGCAAGCTTCAATACCTCTTCAGGATGTCTGGTGGTTGTACTATCAGACAATCCAATACTCACCGTCACATTCACCACTTCCGATGGTTTACCGTTCTTGCCACGCTTTTTCATACCCACTTCATGATCGTCGGGGCGCTCATGGCTATTCCGAATCGTCATGTCGTAGTTTTGAACTTCGGAAATCAGAGCTTGAAGGTGCTCTTTAACTTGTTCCGAATGTTTGCCTTTGAAGATAATCGTGAACTCTTCTCCACCATAGCGATAAGCTTTAGCGCCGCCTGTGGTTTCCCTCAGAATACGCGCCACCAGTTTTAACACATCGTCGCCAATGTCATGGCCGTAGGTGTCGTTGAATTGCTTAAAGTGATCGATATCGACCATCGCCATCGAATACTTACGCCCTAAGTGCTTCATATCGACTTCTAAGGCGTGTCGACCTGGAATGTTAGTCAGTTGGTCATTAAAGGCCATATCATGACTAGCGGACATGACATAGACGATGATCAACGTGCCTGACAACGAGAACATGGTGCTCGAGATGTACTGAACGTCGAAGAAGATGAACGTGCAAGAAGAAAGCAGGATAGCGCTATAAACCACAACATCGATAGAGCGGTTATACACCAACACGAGAATGGCAGTAAGGCCAAGTAAGCAAAGGCTATACAACACCAAAACAAAAGGCAGTTTGGAGAAGTCTCTGACAATAAATAGAAGACCATCACTCCATGATTCAAAACCGCCGGCATGGAAGTGAGAGACGATCAATTGTGCCCACACCATAAACAGAACAAGAACGATGGCGTAGAGCAGCATCGACTTTGAGTTTACGCCGTTATCAGGGAAGGCATAAACAAGTAAGCAAGTGACAGGTACTAATGCCGCAAGTAACGAGAGCTCTAATAGCGTTGTGCCAGTATTGAGAGGCGTTTGTAAGCGAACTTGGATGATCAGATAAGCGACAAGCATGCTCACCGATACCATCGCCATTCGACCTTGTCTGAACGTATGGCATAGCAGAACCGCAACGCTCAATAAAATGTAAGGGAGGTTGCTAGCAAACCCTAAATTTGAGTCCGTCACGAGAATGACGTTGTCCATACCAACGAGCAAAATTGTTAACAGGACTAAAGGGAAGCAAAATCGAAACATGCTCGACGTTACAAAAGATGATGCCATTTATGTGGTGAGCCTAACTATATTGATGATCTTATTATTTAATACTATGCGTAGGATACGGTTAAACAAGCGATTGCCAAGCTTTTTGCCTAAATTAGAGCAAAAACATAGTCATAGGTCGCTATTGGTGCAATCATTTTTATATGTATTTTGAGTTGCTATTAACCTTAGAACGAACTACACAGTATATATGAGAAATTAATTAGTCGTTATAGATACTTAACAAAATCTGCTCTGCTGCTCTTACGTTGGCGCTGTCACTTAAAGGGCTTGATGATCAGTTATCATTGAGTGACCTTTTCATTAAGCGACGAAGACCTGTAATGAAGTCAGAGTAAGATTAAATAATGCCTAAGTTTCAACTATGGACAGTAAAACCTATAACTGAGTTATAGAAAGCTATTAGGAATTGCATGGTTTCAAGTGACTTTAGAAACGACTGCGACTAGAAAAACCGCTACAAATGGAGGTGTGGTATGCAAATTAGTGTTGATGTACATAACTATATGGAAACTCTGGTCGGTCATGTATTGGCTACCGAGGAATATGTGTCTAGTTATACCAACGAACAGTTGGCCGATCTCGCGTGCTTGGCTTTGGGCCAGCTAAAACCTATCTATATTCGTTTTGATATCGATTTTCTGTCAGCATTGCCAGAAGACAAATTGGTGCTCTATAAACGCAATAGTGAGATCGCGGTCAAAAATGCAGAAAGTATGATTATTGACGATCGAAGACGTGAACGTGACGACAATGTGCCTGTTATATTTAGTCAACACAATTTTGACGATGACGTAGAATTGCAATGGTATGAAAAGCCGTTGTTGAACCGTAAACAGTCATGATAGTTTAGGGTGAATACGGTCATTTAAGGAGTAAAAAAACGTGGGATTCTTTTCTAGATTATTTGGTGGCAAAGAAAAAACCGAACAAAAAGTAGAGATTGAGCCAGTCGAATATAAGGGTTTCAATATCTATCAAGATGCCATTGCAGAATCTGGTCAATACCGTGTTGCTGGGCGAATCGAGAAAGAATTCGATGGTGAAATCAAAACTCACCGTTTTATTCGTTCAGATGTTGTTTCAAACAAACAAGATGCCGATGAATTGATGCTCAAAAAATCGCAGATGTTCATCGACCAAATGGGCGACAATATATTTAGCTAACCAATTAGGGTTAGAATTGATGTTGGTCATAATTTAGAGAGCTTTCAGTGTATATGCTGAAAGCTCTTTTTAGTTTTATGGATAAAGAACAGCTAGTGAGTTGTTATTAAAAGGATTATTTGCAAGTGGTTTGACCTCTTCGTTCGAGACGGTCGTCATTTATCCGAATGAAGCGCTCAAATTCCGTCCAAATCGTTATAAGTAATAACTTTTCCTGTTCTTTGAACAAAACGCTTGAAGTATTAGTTGTCGTTAGATACAAACGAATAAGTCATTCGTGCCAATAGTCAAGGAATAGCTATGCAAATTGGTGTACCAAGAGAAACGCTCGCTGGTGAAACGCGAGTCGCTGCTTCGCCGAAATCGGTAGAACAGCTTCTAAAATTAGGATTTGAAGTTTGTGTTGAATCACAAGCAGGTGCGTTAGCAAGTTTTGAAGATGCAGCTTATGAACAAGCTGGAGCAAAAGTTGTCACCGCAGATGAAGCTTGGAAATCCGATATTATCTTTAAAGTTAACGCTCCGATCGTTGACGAGTCTAAAAATGAAATCGATCTTCTTAAAGATGGCGCAACATTGGTCAGCTTTATTTGGCCTGCCCAAAATCCAGAATTAATGGAACAATTGTCCAGTCGTAACATCAACGTGATGGCGATGGATTCTGTACCACGAATTTCAAGAGCTCAGGCGTTAGATGCATTGAGTTCTATGGCAAACATCGCGGGTTATCGTGCTGTTGTTGAAGCGGCGCATGAGTTTGGTCGATTCTTCACGGGTCAGATTACGGCTGCGGGTAAAGTTCCGCCAGCAAAAGTACTGGTTGCAGGTGCTGGTGTTGCTGGCCTAGCGGCAATCGGCGCTGCGGGTAGCTTAGGTGCAATCGTTCGTTCATTCGATGTTCGTCCTGAAGTTAAAGAACAAGTTGAGTCGATGGGTGCTGAATTCTTGGAAGTGGATTTCAAGGAAGATACCAGTGCTGGTGACGGCTACGCAAAAGAGATGTCTGAAGCATTCAATAAGAAAGCCGAAGAACTTTATGCAGCTCAAGCGAAAGACGTTGATATCATCATTACAACAGCGCTAATTCCAGGTCGCCCGGCTCCGAAGCTGATTACCAAAGAGATGGTAGACAGCATGAGTGCAGGTAGTGTGATTGTAGACCTTGCGGCAGCCAATGGCGGTAACTGTGAATACACGGTTGCGGATCAAGTCATTACAACCGCTAACGGCGTTAAGGTGGTTGGTTACACTGATATGGTTGGTCGACTGCCGACTCAATCATCTCAGCTGTATGCAACGAACCTAGTTAACCTTTTGAAACTGCTTTGCAAAGAGAAAGATGGCAACATCAATATCGACTTTGAAGATGTTGTTCTGCGTGGTGTTACTGTCGTTAAAGAGGGCGAGGTCACTTGGCCAGCTCCACCAATTCAAGTTTCAGCTCAACCACAACAAGCTAAGCCAAAAGCGGCCAAACCAGAGCCTAAAGTTGAAGAACCTGTTTCTCCAATTAAGAAAGTGGCGGGTATGGCGGTAGCTGTTGGTGCATTCGCTTGGGTAGCTTCGGTTGCTCCAGCTGCGTTCTTATCTCACTTTACCGTTTTTGTTCTCGCTTGTGTGGTGGGTTATTACGTAGTTTGGAATGTAAGCCATTCTCTGCATACGCCTTTGATGTCCGTGACTAACGCGATTTCAGGCATCATTGTAGTAGGTGCACTGTTACAGATCGGACAAGGAAGTGGCGTCGTCACGTTCTTATCATTTATTGCCGTATTAATTGCAAGTATCAATATCTTTGGTGGCTTTACCGTGACCAAACGTATGCTTGAAATGTTCCGTAAAGACTAAGGAGTAACAGATGTCTGAAGGATTAGTACAAGCAGCTTATATTGTTGCTGCTGTATTTTTTATTATGAGCTTGGCTGGGTTATCGAAACAGGAATCTGCGCGTGCAGGTAACTATTACGGTATCACGGGTATGTCAATCGCGTTGATCGCAACGATCTTTGGCCCTCACTCTGCTGGTATTGTGTGGATCATCATTGCTATGGTGATCGGTGGTGGTATTGGTATCCACTACGCAAGAAAAGTAGAAATGACTGAAATGCCAGAGCTGGTTGCAATTCTGCACAGCTTCGTAGGTATGGCTGCAGTACTTGTAGGTTACAACAGCTACATCGATCCACCTGCTACTGTTTCTATCAACCCTGCAGATATTCATGCAGAGCACGTGATCCACCTAGTGGAAGTGTTCGTTGGCGTGTTTATCGGTGCGGTGACGTTCACGGGTTCTATTGTTGCGTTTGGTAAGCTTCGCGGCGTTATCTCTTCGTCTGCATTGAACATCCCTCATAAGCACAAGTGGAATCTAGCGGCTATCGTAGTTTCTACACTACTGATGATCATGTTCGTTAAAGCGGACGGCAGCATGTTCGCGCTAATGGTGATGACGCTTATCGCATTCGCATTCGGTTACCACTTAGTGGCATCGATTGGCGGCGCAGATATGCCAGTAGTTGTCTCTATGCTTAACTCGTACTCTGGTTGGGCAGCAGCAGCGGCAGGTTTCATGCTTGCAAACGATCTGCTTATCGTAACTGGTGCATTGGTTGGTTCGTCGGGTGCGATTCTGTCTTACATTATGTGTAAGGCGATGAACCGCTCTTTCATCAGTGTTATTGCTGGTGGATTCGGCCAAGAAGTGGTTGTGTCTGATGGCGATGAAGAGCAAGGTGAACACCGCGAAACATCAGCTGAAGATGTGGCTGATATGCTGAAAAACTCTAAGTCAGTAATCATCACTCCTGGATACGGCATGGCAGTAGCTCAAGCACAATACCCAGTGCATGAAATCACTGAGAAGCTACGAGCGCAGGGCATTAATGTTCGATTTGGTATCCACCCAGTTGCTGGTAGGTTACCGGGTCACATGAACGTACTGCTTGCTGAAGCGAAAGTGCCTTACGATATCGTTCTAGAAATGGACGAAATCAACGATGACTTCGATGAGACAGATACTGTATTGGTAATTGGTGCGAATGACACCGTAAACCCTGCAGCACTTGAAGATCCAAACAGCCCAATTGCTGGTATGCCAGTACTTGAAGTTTGGAACGCTCAGAATGTTATCGTATTCAAGCGTTCGATGAACACAGGTTACGCCGGTGTGCAAAACCCACTGTTCTTCAAAGAGAACACGCAGATGCTGTTTGGCGATGCTAAAAAGAGTTGTCTAAGTATCTTAGAACATCTATAGAGATCACCTCTAAACAATATGTAACAACTCGATAAGGAGCTCATTTGAGCTCCTTTTTTTATCTTACGAAAGCGACTCTATGTGTGATCTCAGTTGATACGAAGTTGACGAAGCCTGATGCAAAACTTGTCGCAATTGAGGTTTGGCTTGCCAATCAGCCTACTAGTACGTATGTACAATGTGGCCGTAATATATTGGCCTTTATCTCTGTAGCTCGCCATTCTCAAAGTTTTTCATGCGGTTAAAAATTTATCTTTGATAGCGAATGGTATATATTTGGTTGATCTATATGAATTTGCGTTGGTTTGTGATCATCAAAAGAACATTTACTCTTCTTATCGCTACGTTGTCTGTGTCTGCAAACGCATTTGCTGACTCTTTACCTGAGCGTATCGATAATTTCACCAAACTCTTTGATCATGAAACGGCAATCGAATCTTACGATATTCGAGTGCTACAGGCTGATTATCCAACACGTTTGATCATGCCGTCTTCTATGCTGCCACAAACAGCAGAGTACCCGTTAAAAGACATTCAGCGCTTGTACCAGTTATCAAAAACCTGTAGTGGTAAACTGCCGTTAAGCCCTTTGATTACTGAGCCTTTAGTTTTTACTCGTGCAATGTGTAAAGGCACCAAGCTTTCTGACCGTTGGTTTAGCCGTAGTGGTTTGATTCACCCTGGCGGCGGTTCTTATGCGGCACGATACGTTGAGAAGTACCCAGAAAAATTCGACTCTCTGAAGCGCTTTATGCATATTCAAGAGCGACCAAACACCGAACACGATGAACTACTGTCTCGCTTGCAACAAATGGATAGCGAAGCAATCACCGCGCTGTTAGCGGGTGCCAGTATGTTTGTTGAGCTTGATGAGATGTGGGTAAAACGCGGCGACAGATATTACCTGTATAAAAAATCAGTCTGGAACGAAAATGCCACGCTTGCTGGGTTATCGTTTAGCTTGTCTTCAGAAGGTAAAAGCTGTTTTGTCCAGCGTGGTAATGTGTGTTGGGAAATAGAAGATCATTCAGAGCTTCTGCAAGTCGCCATGTTTATCTTGGTTATTGCCAACATCATGCTTGTCTTAGGTTGGGCGATTTACCGCTGGAACAGCAAGAAACAAGAGATGAAGAGTCGCATGCTGGTTCTTCAAATCCTAACGCACGAATTAAGAACGCCGATTGCGAGTTTGTCATTGACGGTGGAAGGGTTCAGGCGTGAGTTCGAACACTTACCAGAATCGGTATATGATGAGTTCCGTAGGCTGTGTGAAGATACACGCCGTTTAAGACAGTTGGCGGAAGCAAGTAAAGATTACCTGCAATCAGATAATCAACCGCTCGCAACAGAGTGGGTGCCAAGTGTTGAAGAGTGGCTCCAATACAAAGTTGAAGAAGACTTTGCGCCGGGGATTGAACTCCGTGTAAACAAAGATATAGCTGCAAAAGTGAACGTATATTGGTTGGGAACGTGCATCGATAACCTAATCAGAAATGCCGTGAAATACGGTGTGGCTCCAGTAATTCTAGAACTGAATACTTCTGACAAGAAGCTGACATTCAAAGTTATAGATAATGGAGACTTGTCTCGCAAAGATTGGGGGCAACTAAGAAAGCCATTCGTAAGTAAGAGTGGACTCGGTTTAGGTCTGACGATAGTGGAATCTATGGTTGGAAAAATGGGCGGTCACATGACGCTTATCGGCCCCCCAACAACATTTATTTTGGAGATACCTTGTGAAACAGACATTGCTTCTCGTTGAAGATGATAAAAATTTAGCTGACGGTTTATTAGTTAGCCTTGAGCAAGCTGGATATGAATGTTTGCATGCAGAACTGATCTCTGAAGTTGAAGGCTACTGGGAACAAGCGGATCTAGTGATTCTAGACCGTCAACTTCCTGATGGCGACTCAGTAGATTCACTTCCAGGTTGGAAGAAAAAGAAAGATATCCCAGTTATTTTGCTGACGGCTCTCGTGACAGTAAAAGACAAAGTAGCGGGCCTAGATTCAGGTGCAAACGACTACTTAACAAAGCCATTCGCAGAGGCTGAGCTATTTGCTCGAATTCGTGCTCAACTTCGCCTGCCAGATTCTGAAGAACAAGATGCATCAAAAGTTATCGCTCAGAATCTTGTTATCGATAAAGCGACACGTGAAGTGTTTTTCAATGAACAGGAAGTAACGTTAACGCGCACTGAATTTGACCTTCTACTGTTCTTGGCAAGTAACCTTGGACGTGTGTTTACACGTGATGAACTGCTTGACCATGTATGGGGTTACAACCATTTCCCAACAACACGTACGGTAGACACGCACGTTCTGCAACTAAGACAGAAACTGCCGGGTCTAGAAATTGAAACGCTGCGTGGCGTTGGTTACAAGATGAAAGCGTAATGAGAATAGCCTTACTTCCACTATTAATGTTTTCTTGCGTAGCGAATACCGCGCAAGCAACGGATTGGTTTAAGAGCAGCGATGCTCTGACTCAAGTTCATAAACATCTGCTAGATAATGATTTACCTCAGATGTTTGACTCATTAGTGGAAGTTTGGCAAATCAACTCGTCTCAATCACGAGAAGATCACCTCAATGAACTGTTCGATCAAGCATTGAACAAAGATTGTGGTAAAACTCTCACCAGAAAAACACTCCCAGATTGGATTAGTTCAGTCGTCGTTAAAAGATACATCATTCAAAGCCCTGGCCGAGATACCTTTCGTGTATCGATTAATGTTGAATCCGAAAACAACATTCAAGACATTACCTTCGAGAAGTGGGTCGATAAGATCGTTTCTTCGGACAGTGAGTTAACCAAAGACAGTGAAGTGGTTAACAACGAATCGGTGAGTCTATACCGCAAGCGTTACAATTTAGCCTCTCAACTTGAATCGGGTTTGTATCGTTTAAGTGTGAAAGGCGATGGTGGAAATTCTTGGAGTACTTGGATTATCCTTGGTGAAGTTGCAATGCGTCAGCAAGTTCGCTGGTCTTCAAAAGACACCTGGCGAATCGATAAAAAAGAACTTCTGAACCCTTATTGTCCTCTTCCTAAACTCGAAATTGGTTTGTACGATTATGTCGATGAACACTATGAGCAGGTGTGGGGCAAGAGCTATGAATCTGATTATCCAATGAACCTTACTGGTGAAGAACTTCCTAATGATCGCTATGTTTTAGCGGTTTCAATGGTGCATTCACGCTGGCAAGGCGACATAGCGATAGAACAAGCACAAACTATCAGCAAAACTTATGATATTTCTAGCGAAGAAGAGTTAAAGTAATTTAAAATTGTGCCGTTAACTATGTAAGGGATCTAACAAAGATAAACGGCATGAAAAAAACTACAAAACTACTCGCAGCGTCAATTGCATTCGCCAGTCTTCCTCTTTCAGCAGCAAACTACGCCATTGAAGCGCGTGGTGATGCGATGGGTGGTGTTGGTGTTGTTTCAGCAAACTTCCTAACTGCTCCATTCTATAACCCAGCACTTGTTGCGATTTATCGTCGTAATGATGACATGGGAATGATCACGCCAAGTTTTGGCGGTAATTATAATGACCCTAATAACTTAGTTGATGATATCGATAATTTAGTTGACAGCATTGAGTCAGGTACTGTGACTGGTTCTGATCTAGATGCTCTTAATGGTGATAGCCTGAATGTTGATTTAGGTGGTGTTGTAGCATTCGCTCTACCAAATCAGTATATTGCAGCAAACGTATTTGCAAAAGCATACACTGAATCATTTGTAACCCCTGATACATCTAGTGACGCTGCTAATAGTGACTTGGTTAATGCTGAGTTAACTGCTGTTAAAGCTGTTTCTATTGGCATTATGGAAGCTGGTATATCATTAGCAAAATATCAAACGTTCATGGGACAACATTTGTCGTTTGGTATTTCTCCAAAACTCCAAAGAATCTATACGTATAACTACATTGCCTCGGCACAAAACTACGATCTAAGTGATGTTCGAGAAAACGACACCGCGGAAACTACATTTAATATTGATGCAGGTGCGCTTTGGTTTTACGGCCCATTTAGAGTGGGTTTTTCTGCAACGAATATTATAGACCGTGAGATTGAAACTAAATCCGTTAGCCAACAGCTAACAAGCAGCACAGGGGCTACAAGAACAGTAACATCGAGTCATTCTTATAACCTAGGGCCTGTCTACACTGTTGGTGCGGGGATCGTTTCTGATTACTTTACGTTGAGTGTTGATTATGATTTGAATGAAGCAGAGAAGTTTACTTCGTTCGAAGACAACGAACAGATGATTCGTGTTGGTACTGAAGTCGACCTGTTACGTCAGCTTAAGCTAAGGGGAGGGTATTACAAGAACCTGGCTTACTCTGATTCAGAAGGAACAGTGACAGCTGGTGTTGGTATCTCGCCATTGAACTTGTTTCAGCTAGATCTAAGTGCTAACTACACGAATGAAAATGCAATGGGTGCATCCATCAATTTCCTTGCTAGTTACTAACAGTCCTTATATAGTTCTGCTCCTAAATAAAGGAGCAGAGCATGCTAAACGACTTACCAACCCTTTCTCACGAAGAACAACAGAAAGCTGTTGAACGAATTCAAGAAATGATGACTCAGGGCATCAGCACAGCACAAGCTATCAAAATCGTTGCTGAGCAAATTCGTGAAGAAATGAGTAATAAAGAAGAGTAGGGCATCAGCCCTTCTTTTTTATCACCTTAGTGCACTATAACTAAATATATTACCCTCTAGTATATTATCTCGTACATACCAACTCTTTAGCTACCCTGAATTACCGACCTATCCAAAACCATTAAATTCTTTTTATTCAGTAAGTTATGTCGGAGTGATCCACTTTTCAGGCATTTCTTGGCTTTGGGTTGTAATTAAATTACAGTAAGTTCTAAAAGTGGAACAATCGCCATTTTAGGTGTCAGTATTTGTGTCACCGTACCTAAGTGGCTAAATATATGGTGTTTTTACGGCTAGTGACGTTGTTACTTCTATTTTTAGCGGATACGAGTGTATGAATGTTCAGAAGCAGACAAATGAGGATTTCATCTAAAAACAGTGCGAGATAAGTAACGACGGTAATGTTCAAAACCGATACCGCGAGTGACTAACCACTGGTTAGAGCGTGCTTTACTAGCCAAATATGTAGACTTTTAAAACAAGTGGTTAGGACGCTTAGAGGCGTACGGAAGAGCGGTTTATAGAGCGATTCAGGAACGATACGTATCAACCTGAGAATGATATTGATGGCGTTATTACAGATGGTGTTGTAGCAAACGGTGTTATAGCAGATGGCGAGAGCGCGCTTATAGGCATACGAATCGATTTAAGTTCTGACGAGACAGCAAAGCTTATGGGCTTGTTTGGTCAGCACTTAAGAATCTAACGGGTGCTTAATTGGAGAGTAGATATCGACAGGGCATTAATGGCGTGTGATTGAGTATTAGCAGAGAGTTGAATATGTAGCTGCAGTCCAGTCTAGCGAGCCTTAATAAAACGTAACGACTTGGTTTCGTCCGTTGTCTTTCGCTTGGTAGAGCGCTTTGTCTGCACGTTTGATGGCCGTACGTATCGATTCATGCTCCTTAAGCTGCGTTACTCCAGTCGAAGCCGTTACTTTAAGCGCTTTAGGCCAAGGGCTTTGGTCCATTACTAGGTAAAAATTATCGATAGATTCGTTACACTGTAGCGCAGTTTGTTCCAGGCAAACTAAAAGGAACTCCTCACCACCCCAGCGATAAAGTAAATACTGCTCACCAAGGCTCTCGTTCGCAGTTGCGACAAACTGAATAAGTACTTTGTCACCCACTTCATGGCCATGTTGATCGTTGATCTGCTTAAAATGGTCTAAATCAAACAACGCGATGTGAATCGTTTTTCCTTGTTGCGCTAGCCATTCGAAATCATAGAAGGTATCTAACGCTTCGGTTCGGTTTCTACATCCGGTCAACGGATCGGTTGTTGCCTTTACCTTGAGCTCTTCAATTTCTTCGGTCAAATTGCGTTGTTGCTCTGCTGCACGCGTTCTGCTTCGCTGTGCGATGTGTAACGCACAACCTACATAACAGATGGCATAGGTCACCCATAATCCAATTAAGAGTTCACCTAACAAAGCTTTGCTGATGATTTTACCGTGGAAAACAATGCTCGAGATCTTAAGTGAATGATGTCCATCAAGCGTGCTGGCTCCGAGCCCGAGCTCAACAGACACCGCGTTTGTAATGTCTACTGCGCTACTAGTAATAGGTTGGTTGTAATGATCAATCCACCAAAAAGGAACGTTGAAGTAGTTTAAGTCGATGTGGTTTTTATCTGGCAACGAGAAGTCTAAGCGATTGAACTTGTTCGACATAGCATCGCCTTTC
The DNA here is from genome assembly GCF_041470825.1 of Vibrio sp. 10N.261.55.A10. NCBI lineage: Bacteria > Pseudomonadati > Pseudomonadota > Gammaproteobacteria > Vibrionales > Vibrionaceae > Vibrio > Vibrio sp. 10N.261.55.A10. The sequence continues at coordinate 20,573 of NZ_JBFRNC010000036.1, forward strand.
ACGCTGTAATTCTTGTCGTAATTACGAATGTAGAAGCGAAACCTTGGGTCTTCTTGGCCTTGGTAATCCATATTAATGGTGACCGAATCGAACGTTGAGAGATCGAGCCCATTACCTTGTGTCGATATAACGAATTCAATTTCACAGAAGGGTAAGCTATAGGTCCGTTCAAAGTCACACTGTAACTCAATTCCATCTTCTGACTTATGTAATGAGCCTACGGTGCCACCATCGTGGTCTCTGTCTGTATTAACGCGTGTAGGGTATTTGTCGGGTGTAATAACGTAGCTCTTATTCATGAGCGTATTAAAAGAGATCAACGACACTAGCGTGATTGCTAGGCAAAAAATCGAAAGGAATATGTTGAGTTTTCGGAATGCTTTGTCGCTCATGATACTAACCCGTACACGTGATTCGAATGTAATGCGCAATGCCTTAGGTGGAATCGGTATACCTAAAACTAACGCAGAGCTGAGGTTATACAGTAAAGAGATTTATTTAACCAAATGGAAGTTTAAAATTCGAACGCAGAGCCTTGATTCTGAATGTTATTTGCTCATTAAGTGCAGTTTTTACGGGGGTAACAATTTAACTGTATTTTTATACAGTTAAATTTAAAATGGCTAGGTTTGTTGTAATCAGAGTAGTGTGTGCGAGTTATAAGGCTTGCTGTGATAACGAGTCACGAGGCCACTGTTACTGTTCATCAATTAAAGTGGAGGGCAGTTATGTTGCAGTGTCACTTTTTGGAACTCGTTTTATCGAAACACTTTGTTGTCTATGAGAGCGTTCGTACCATTCATTTTGTCTTTTATTCCCAACTACGCGCCATAAGTAGAGCAAGGCTTCAATGCACTGCAGAACATCTCTAATCCTTACTGGTTTGTCGTAGGTGCAGTTGTGGTCGATACGCTAGGCATGCGCGCCATGGTGCGATACCTACTTGAATACTACTCACCTCGATGGAAAACGAAGTGTTGGCGTTTCTTGAGGCGTTAATCATTGCATTGATTACCGGTGGAGTCTCAAGCCTTGGCACGATTGCGGCTTTGAAAACGGACATCAACTGGATAAAGCGAGTGCAACAGGACCAAGAGCAGCGGATACGAAAATTGGAGGATCCTAATGGCTAAGAAAGTAAAGCTACTGCTCAGGTTAGCGAATCAAGAGCCACATATTAAATATGTGACTCTTTAGTTGTGCGCCGAGCATGGCGT